>CAMCUQ010000139.1 GCA_945878775.1 Chthonomonas calidirosea | reverse complement strand
CACGGCAGATTGCCGTGCGCCCTCCTCTTTTCTTGTCCAGCAGCAAACGGTTATCCACTAAAGGCGACTTCAATCTCCTCACAATAGGCAGCGGCACGCTCCCAAGCCTCCATCGCATCGGCAAGAGCCTGCTGTACCCCGCCATGTTCCTGAGACAGAGCGATAACATTATCCTCTTTGGAAGGCTGAGAAAGCCGGGCTTCAATGGCAAAAAGCCTCTGCTCAACACTCTCCACCCGTTTCTCTGCCTCCACTGTAACAGCCTTCGCCCGTTGCCTCTCTTTCGAGCGTTGGTAGGCATTCATCGCCTCAAATGCGGGTGGTAAAACGCGGACGGGCTTCTGGGAGAGGAGCTCCTGAACCAGTGCCTCAGATACGCTCTTTTGTGGCTGACTCTCAGTGGGAACCACCGAGGTATGCATCGTCTTGCCATGCCGTTTTGCCTCGCGGAACGCACTGTAGTTTCCATCGAACCATGTGACAACCCCATTTGCCACCTCAACCGTTCGAGTTACAACCTGATCCAGTAAATGGCGGTCATGCGAAATAAGAATGAGCGTGCCATCGTAGTTCCTCAACATCTCTCCCAATGCCTCCCTGGAGGCAAGGTCGAGGTGATTTGTCGGTTCGTCCAGGATCAATACATTTGGGCGCATCCAGGTCAATTGTGCAAGGGCAAGCTTGTTCTTTTCCCCTCCAGAGAGCAGACGCACTTCTCGAAAAACATCATCTCCAGAAAACAGGAACCTTCCGAGGTGGTTTCGTGCCTGAACAGCCTGCATATCCTCAAGCATGAGGAGGTTTTCCAGTACGGTGGCATCAAGATCAAGATCGCTTGTATCCTGCGCGAAGTAGCCAACTGTTACGTTTGCCCCCAGTCGTGCCATACCTGAAGTGGGAGTCTCTCGTCCCAAAAGAATCTTTATGAGCGTCGATTTTCCGGCTCCATTGGGACCCACAATTCCGACTCTCTCCCCCCGTCGTATCATCCCCCTCACGCCTTCAAAGAGTGTCCGAGTTCCATATCGTTTGGTGACATTATCGAGGATAATAACCTCGTTTCCACTCACCTGCGCCGACTTAACGCCCAATTTGGCATTCTTTGCAAGGGCATCTGGTTTCTCTGTACCGTTGGCGCGAATGCGCTCTGCCCAGCGGTGTCGCATCACTGCCTGATTCTTACGCGAAGGGGTGTTCTTCCATTTCTCAAAGAAGGTTTCCAGACGCACAATCTCCTTCTGCTCCCGCTCATATAGCTCCATATGACGTTTTCGGTTCGCCTCTTTTTGTTGCCAAAACGCCGCGAAGTTCCCTTTATACTGAGTCAGTCGTGTATTCTCTATCTCTGCGACCGAACTCACAACCCTATCGAGAAAGTAGCGATCATGGGAAACAAGGACTATCCCACCCCCAAAATCGCGAAGAAACCCTTCTAGCCACTCCGTGGCTTCAATGTCGAGGTGGTTTGTGGGTTCATCCAGGTAGAGAATGTCGCACCCAGAGAGCAATAGTCGCGCTAATGCAAGGCGAGTCTTTTCACCCCCAGAGAGTTTTCCACAGGTTTTATTGAAATCACTCTCCGTAAAGCCAAGGCGTTTGAGAACACCGGGAATATCGCGCAGATTGTCGTAGCCCCCCATTGCATCGAAGCGATCATGGAAAAGATTGTACTCCTCCAACACCGCAGGAAGCTCCTCTTCGGTAGCGTCCGCCATCGCTATCTCTATCTCTCGAAGCCGTCTTTCCATCGCGAGAACGGGGGCAAAGGCGAGTTCTGCCTCACGCAAAACGGTACTATCGGGATTGACAGCCTCCTCTTGTTTGAGATAGCCCGTCCGAATCCCCTTCTCATACTGAATGGCTCCCGAATCCGCCTCCATCTGTCCTGTCAGAATCCGTAGGAGAGTCGTCTTCCCTGTTCCATTACGCCCGATCAAGCCCAACTTTTGTCGCCATTCGAGCCGAAACCCCACATCCGTGAGAATGGTGTCGCCACCAAAATGCTTGGAAAGCCCATTAACAAAGAGCAAACTCATCGCGATTTCCTCAAAATTAGTCTCCTAAAACAAGACGCACTTTCGCGCCCATCATCCGTTACTCTATCGTCCATTGTCTTGGTTATGGCAAAGAGTAGGCTCCGGGTTTCAGTCGGAAAGCTCTAAAGCGCGTCGCACCCAACCGTTCGCTTCGCTGAGCCTACCTCGTGCTGTGCCCACGTCCACAGAGGCAGTAAGCATGATAATCGTGGTCTTCACTTCCCCTTCAGCAAGGTTCAAAGCATCTTCTGCTTGGCTCCGTTCAGCCCCTGTCGCCGACATAACGATACGTAAAGCGCGATCTCGCAATTTGAAGTTCGTGGCACGAACGTCCACCATGAGATTCCCGTAAACCTTCCCCAAGCGTACCATTGTCGCCGTTGTGAGCAGGTTCAGAATCATCTTTTGCGCGGTCCCTGCCTTCAGTCGAGTAGAGCCTGTAACAGCCTCTGCGCCAGTCACCGCAGAGAGTGTAATCTCTGCAACCTCCGCCATACGCGCCTGTTTTACGTTCACCAAGGCAATAGTATACGCGCCAATCCTCTTCCCATACTCCAAAGCCCCAATAACATAGGGCGTTCTCCCACTCGCGGCGATACCACAAACGACATCAAGTGCTGTCACCTGACGCGCCTCCAAATCCTGTACACCCTGCTCGGGGCTGTCTTCTGCCCCTTCGATAGAGGTAGTCAACGCCCGTTCCCCGCCCGCGATGATGCCCTGTACCAAATCTCGTGGAACCCCAAATGTAGGAGGACACTCGCTCGCATCAAGCACACCTAGACGCCCACTCGTTCCCGCTCCCACATAGAAGAGTCTGCCCCCTTGTTCAAGCCTTGCCGCAATCTGCTCCACTGCCACAGCAACTTGAGGTAAGGCACGTTCAACCACTTCCGCAACGGTGAAGTTTTCCGCATGGAGTGTTGCCACAAGTTCCAGAACGGAGAGGCGATCTAGCTCCGAAGTGCGTGGATTTCTCTGCTCAGTGTCTAGTTGTCCTAAATTCTCTTGCAGTGGCTCCATCAGGCGACAATACGATCTTTCACAAGCTGTTCTATGTACTTGCCCAGTATGTCACACTCTAGGTTCACTCTATCCCCTGTAAAAATGCGCCCAAGAGTGGTGACTTCTCGGGTATGTGGGATAGTCCAAACAGTAAACGACCCCGACTCTACCCCTGCCACCGTCAGGCTGACTCCGTCTACAGCGATAGAGCCTTTCTC
>CAMCUQ010000138.1 GCA_945878775.1 Chthonomonas calidirosea | reverse complement strand
AATCTGCCGTGCGCCCTCCTGTCGTGTGTTCTCTCTTTTGCGTGCTTAATCGGCGACGAAAGGAACAAGTGCCACTTGTCTTGCTCGCTTAATGGCTTCGGAGACCATGCGCTGATGTCGGGCGCAGGTTCCCGTTGTCCGACGTGGAACGATCTTGCCTCGCTCGGAGACGAGTTTGTTTCGATATTTAGTGACGATCAACAGTTTATAGTCAACCGCCTTCGCTTTCTCTACGCAGAAGATACAGACTTTGCGACGAGGCTGTTTGAACTTACGTGGTTTGCCCGCGCCGGGTCCAGAAGGTCTGCGCGAATATTGAGGTGCTGCAGTCATGGGGTCGATTATCCTCTAGAATCCTCATAACGCAACCAAGGGTTACTCATCAGCGAAAGGATCAGAATCGTCTAGGTCATCCGCCACAGGTGGGGGAGTAGGCTTTGCTGTTCGAGGTGCAGGACGTGCCGCTGAAGGTGCAGGAGCCGGTGCCGAGTCGACAAAATCGTCTCCGCTCGGAGTATGGGTTTCTGCTCCACCCTCGGTTTTCCTATCCAATCCTTCGACACTATCTGCTACCACTTCAACCACGCTTCGGCGTGAGCCGTCTTGCGCTGTCCAAGAGCGTGTCTGTAGCCGTCCATCGACGGCTATAAGGCGCCCTTTGGTGAGGTAGGTGGAGGCGAACTCTGCGGTACGACGCCACGCCGTAACACTGAAAAAGTCTGCCTCGTATTCGCCTTGGTCGTTTTTTACATTGCGATTTACGGCGATACGCATCGAAGCAACGGCTACACCTTGTGTGGTGTACTTCAATTCGGGGTCTGCACAGAGACGCCCAACAAGGACTACACGATTGACCATTTTAGTCTTCTCCTACCCTGATGTCTGTTTTTCTACGAAACAGACAACGGTTCTCTAAGTGTTTCGCTGTGTAAGTAACGCTTAGTGCGCTACTTCAGGTTCTCTACTCAAAACGCATTTGGAAAAGCGGAAAGCCGCTTTCAAAAAATTAAGTTATTCTTCGTCCTCGTCTTGTCGCACAATAATGTGTCGAAAAACGTCGTCGCTAATGCGGAAGATTCGGTCTAGTTCTGCGGGTACATCGGCATTGGCTACGAATTGTAGGAGCAAATAGATACCTTCGCGGTACTTCTTGTTTGCCTGTTGAATCTCGTATGCCAACGGACGCCGACCACGATCCCACTTGCCTATCTCGCTCACTTCGCCTCCAGCCTCGGTCACCACTTTGGTGTACTTTGCCTGAATGGCTTCTAGAGTTTCGTCATCGGTATCGGGATCGATAATAAACATCGCCTCGTAATGGCGCATCTCTCTTCACCTCCCCTCGGTCAGAATGCGTTCTCCGGCTTTAGATTTTGGAGAACCATTGAGGCTCCAAGCACAGTTGGAGCGGGAAGCATAGGCAGAGTGTTCTGCCCACCAGTGTGGCGATTAGCCACATTCCGGATTGCCGACACAATATACCCCAAGCACGCCCAAATAGCAAGTGGTTTTTGAGGAGGTAGGGCTATCGCATACCTTTGTACAACCTCCAATGTGGCAGGATTAGGGAGCAGGCTTCGTTATGCTCTACGGTGGCTTTGAATGCGGTACACTTTGTACTATATACCAAAGATATTCCCTTTATGCTCGTTCCATGTTTGCACAAAATAGAAGTGCGTTCTACGCTAGTGCGGCATGGTTCTGGCAAAATAGAACAAAAGGAAATAGAATGCAGACCAGCGGTGCATACACCATTATCGAAGCGACTGTTCTAAACTACAAGCAACATGATGCTGTGGAATGGCTAATTCACGCCTGTACGGAATTCGATGGAACGGAGATGCCGTTACACATCGAATGCACGGGTTCTAATACTCACACCGAGAAAAACCACTTTCTCGCCTACTACAATGAGGAGTTGATCGGCTTCATGAGCTTTCCGCCGGAACATGAGATTGAAGCAGTGGGCGTCGTGCATCATGTGCACAGGAGGAAGGGTGTGGGGCGTATGCTGTGCGAGGCAGTTAAAGCTGCCTGTCGCCTACGAGGCAATGCTACTTTCCTACTTGTTTCTGAAGCGACGGTACGCTGCGGCTCTGTGTTTGCGGAGGCTGTTGGGGGGAATTATCGCTTTTCTGAGTATCGAATGGAGTTAACCCCCGCTCTCTTTTCACGTAATATGCCAAAAGGTGAGGTGGTGCTGCTTCAATGTGTTGGGGAAGTAGACCTAGAAACACTTCTCTCTATTCAGGCTGCTGCTTTTCGACGCCCAACGGAGGAGCAATCCAGATCAAGAATGGCGAGATGGCTTAGTGAGCCAAACCAACGCTTGTATCTTGGCTTCCTAGGTGGGGAATCGATAGGTATGCTTCGAGTTGGGAGTGAGGATATGCCCTCTGGTCACCAGAGTGTGTACATCAACTCTTTTGGAATTCTCCCAGAGTGTCAGGGGCGAGGCTATGGCAAGCAGATGCTATTGGGTATTGTCGAACTTTTACTTGGTGAGAGTTGGGATCATATTCGCATCGAAGTGAATGTTGAGAATAAAAACGCGCTCTCATTGTACCAGTCTTGTGGATTTGTGGAGACAAGCGAGTATCGTTACTATGATGTGCAAGCCTAAGGGGTTTTGGCAGAGAGCCGGCACGGTATATCGCAAAGAATGGCTTCGGCTAATCTCATAAAGGCGGTGTTGCTATAGCCTCCATTGGCAAGAAGCAGGAGACCTGCTGGCAACAGGGCGAGAGCTAGAGTTCCACGAAACTCTTTGCCATACAATCGCTTAAGAGAGCGTCGCTACATTGCAAAAAACAGTCAGATAGTTCCAATCAAACCGCCGAAAGCGTGCTAGAATCCATGAGAGCAGGTTCCTTTCTTGGTCTAAAAGAACTTTACCTGATCGAACAAGTCTTTGGTCAATTATGGCTAAATTCCGGACACATTTTGTCTAAACGCCAACCCTAATTGTGCCTACGGTTTTTAGTCTTGACAATCCAGAGCTTCCATGATACACTACAAACTCAAATATCTATAATGGGGGTCGTTAGCTCAGTCGGTAGAGCAGCTGACTCTTAATCAGCTGGCCCAGGGTTCGAGTCCCTGACGACCCATTAACCTGATAGTTGTTTCCTCTTGACAAACATTAACAGACACTGCTACTCTGTTAGTGACTCATCATTAGGAACAACTCAGATGGACACAGCTTTCACCTCCACAACATGGGAAGAAGCCCTCAAAAGCTTCCTTCTTCACCTCAAAGCCGTTCGCGCTCCCAAGACTGTCCGCTTCTATGCGGTGCAACTTGGGGGACTCGTGAAATGGGCAAATCTCAACAATATTCTCCTCGAACGATTCGGCAAACGCCACCTCGACGAGTATCTTGTCCTCCGCTCGGAGGAGGGCAAATCTCAGACCACCCTCCATCACGACGCACTCACCGCGAAGGTATTCATGAAATGGTGCGTCCGAAACGATGCCATACCTCGAAGCCTACTCGCGGA
>CAMCUQ010000137.1 GCA_945878775.1 Chthonomonas calidirosea | reverse complement strand
TCGACGTGTGCATAGTGTCGGTGGTCGGTCTCATATTCTGCATGGTAGACGTTAATCGTGACGCCACGCGCCTTCTCTTCAGGTGCGCTGTCGATTTCGTCATATTTGAGGGCTTTGGAGCCGTTGTATTCTGCCAGCACACGAGTAATGGCGGCGGTAAGACTGGTTTTGCCGTGATCGACGTGACCGATGGTTCCGACGTTTACGTGTGGCTTGTTGCGCGTAAATTTCTGCTTTCCCATATTATGAGTGCTATTCCTCTCCAGAAGGTAATTCTAGCGTGATGATGCAATTCTAAATTCGGCAACGAATGGCGCAAAGTAGGTTTATGTGCCTGACCTGCGCCATTCTTGCCCTCTTTTGTGCGAGTTCTCTCCTCTCTTCTGGTTGCCCGAAGAGGGTTAGAGATTCGTCAAAATTTGAGCGTGTGCTCTGATCCGTTGCTCTCGTTGGAGAGCATTTTTGTGAGGAGAGGATAAACTCTCCCCATTTTTTTAGGCTTTGACGGTCTGCTTGCTGTTGACTTTTGCCAGCAGTTCTTCCGCCACATTGCGCGGAACCTCTTCATAGTGTGAGGGTTCCATAGAGAACGAGGCACGTCCCTGAGTAAAGCCACGAAGATCATTCACATAGCCAAACATCTCAGAAAGAGGAACCTGTGCCTGCACTGTTTGAGTTCCACCAAGCCCCGGCTCCATACCTTCCATGCGTCCACGTCGTCGGTTAATGTCGCCGATAACGTCGCCCATATTGGCTTCAGGAGTGACGACCTCAACCGCCATGATCGGCTCTTTGAGATAGGAGCCTGCTTTGCGAAGAGCTTCTCGCATGGTTTGCCCCGCTGCCACTTTGAAGGCGATTTCCGAAGAGTCCACTTGGTGGAAAGAGCCGTCGACGACGTGAACTTTCAAATCGACCACAGGGAACCCTGCGATAACGCCACTTTCGATAGTCTCGCGCACACCCTTTTCAATAGCAGGGATGTATTCCTTCGGGATAGTACCACCCACGATTTTGTTTTCAAAGATGAAGCCCTGTCCGGGTTCGAGTGGGAAGACTTCGAGTTCGCAGTCTCCATACTGTCCGGAACCACCCGTTTGGCGTTTGAAGGGAACGCGGGCAATCGCTTTGTGGTGAATGCTTTCCCGATAGGCAACTTGCGGTGCACCAAAGTTTGCTTCAATACCATATTCGCGTTTCAGAATGTCGATCTTGATGTCCAACTGAAGCTCGCCCATACCACTGAGAATGGTCTGTGCCGTCTCTTGGTCTGTATGAACTCGGAAAGTGGGGTCTTCATTCGCCAGTTTCGCGAGAGCAGTTCCCAGTTTGTCTTGGTCTACCTTCGATTTTGGTTCAATGGCAATGGAGACAACCGGCTCAGGGAAGATGATTCTTTCCAAGAGGATAGGAGACTTATCGTCGGAGAGAGTGTCTCCGGTTTGGGTATCCTTGAGTCCCACAATGGCGGCAATATCTCCGGCATAGACGCAATCGACATCTTCTCGGCTGTTTGCGTGCATTCGGACGATGCGTCCGATGCGCTCTTTGCGTCCTTTGGTCGCGTTCAAAATGGTCTGCCCAGTGGAGAGCGTACCAGAGTAGACGCGGAAGAAGGTCAAAAGACCATACTTATCGGTTGCAATCTTGAAGGCAAGCGCACTAAATGGCGCGCTGTCCGAAGGGGGACGCTTGTCGTCTGCAAGGGTATCGGGGTTCTTACCAGGAACAGGTGCCACATCGGAAGGGGCTGGAAGGTAATCGATGACCGCATCCAAAAGAAGCTGTACGCCCTTATTTTTATAGGCGGAGCCACAGACAACGGGAACCATGGTTCCTGCGAGGGTTCCCATACGAATGGCGACACGCAACTCCTGTTCGGTGATGGGTTGTTCCTCAATGTACTTTTCGAGCAGGCTTTCGTCGGCTACTGCCGCCGCTTCCACCAATTTAGTGTGGAATTCATTGGCGACTTCAACGAGATCGGCAGGTATCTCGCCAATAATCGTCTCTTTACCAATGTCGTCCAAATATTGAATGGAGGTCATGGTGATGAGGTCGATTACACCCAGAAAGTCGGCTTCTGAGCCAATAGGAATCTGAACGGGAACCGCATTCGCGCCAAGACGCTCTCGCATTTTCTCGACGACCGTAAAGAAGTTTGCTCCCATACGATCCATTTTATTAACGAAAGCGACGCGCGGAACCTTATATTTGTTTGCCTGACGCCAGACAGTTTCGGACTGAGGCTGAACGCCTCCGACAGCACAAAAGACGGCGACCGCTCCATCGAGAACGCGGAGGGAACGCTCGACTTCCACTGTAAAGTCCACGTGTCCGGGAGTGTCGATAATATTGATGCGGTGGTCATTCCAGAAACAGGTGGTAGCAGCAGAGGTAATGGTGATTCCTCTCTCCTGCTCCTGTACCATCCAGTCCATCGTAGCTGCGCCCTCATGTACTTCGCCGATCTTGTGTGTTCGACCTGTATAGTAGAGGATGCGCTCGGTGGTAGTGGTTTTACCAGCGTCAATATGAGCGGCAATGCCGATGTTGCGTGTCTTTTCGAGTGAATATTCTCGTGCCATGGCTGTCTTTTTCGTTTCTCTCTCTTGGCAAGCGCACCGGGGTCTCCGTGCGCGTCTTTTAACCAAATAACGGGTGAAGGCTAGAGGCAACGGGGGATAGTACCCGAAGCCTCGCGAACGGAGGCTTTGCGTCGTCCCCCATCTCCCTCAATGCGCTACACAAGGGCGGAAGGTTTCCGGCACCTCTAGCAAATATACAAACCTACCAACGATAGTGTGCGAAGGCTTTGTTTGCATCTGCCATGCGGTGTACCTCATCGCGGTTTTTGACCGAGGCACCCGTGTTGTTAAATGCGTCTAGGATCTCTGCCGCAAGTTTGTCGGTCATTGTGCGTCCACCACGTTTGCGGGCGTTGTTAATGATCCATCTGAGGGCGCGTGCCACCTTACGAACCTCACGTACTTCCACAGGAACCTGATAGGTGGAGCCTCCGACACGGCGGGGGCGAACCTCAATCTGTGGCATACAGTTGGTTACTGCCTTATTAAAGGCTTCGATGGCGGGAACCTTTGCGCGCGCTTCTACAATCTCGAGTGCTTTGTAGAAGATACGCTCAGCGCACCCTTTTTTACCATCGATCATGAGGCGGTTGATAAATCGTTGTGCCAGTTGGTTGTTATACACAGGGTCTGGCGTAATTTTGCGCGGTCGAACGGGACCTTTTCGCGGCATATCGGGCGACTCCTTGGGAGAGTTTATCTTAGATTTGGGCGTGTAACCGCCCTGTCTCTTTCGGTTCTCTAGTGCTTTTGTAGCGCGTTTGTTACGCGCAGTCGGGTTTCGTCTGGGCAAGTAGTACACTGCATTTCAGCAGCAGCTCAGGATTGCCTATTGTCTCCGTAAAAAGGGGAGAGTGGGGGCAGTCTACTTGGGCTTCTTGGTTCCATATTTGGAACGGCTGGATTTGCGGTCACGGGTTCCTGCGGTGTCAAGATGTCCGCGCACAATGTGGTAACGCACACCCGGTAGGTCCTTGACGCGTCCTCCGCGAATCATTACGACGGAGTGCTC
>CAMCUQ010000136.1 GCA_945878775.1 Chthonomonas calidirosea | reverse complement strand
AACTTGCCCGAACCGCTAGGGCAAATCCGAAAAAAGAACAGCGTCACCGCCCATCTTACCACCGGAGTCACCGCCCACCGAAGGCGGAAGCGGAACTCAGAGCAAATTCAAGACCAAAATGCACTCGGATTTACCGGAAACTAAAGAATATGGGAGGAACTCTCCAAAACACCTCTGAGCAGGGTGGGGAGGTTGTGGCACCGGGAGCAGCACCGGGACCTGTGGACTTCTCTCAATGGGGTTTGAATGAGCCTACCGAAGATAACTCCGCTATTGTCACCCCTTGGAATCGTTAGTCGATGATCCCTGAAGCTCTACAAAAACTGGTGCAGGGGCACTCTCTGACGGATGCAGAGGCGACGGCGGTTGCAATCGCTATCATGGACGGTCACGCTACCCCGGCGCAGATCGGCGCAATTCTCACCGCGCTTCGTATGAAGGGGGAGACGGTGGAGGAGGCGACCGCCTTTGCAAAGGCGATGCGGGCGCGGGTTGTGCCGGTTCATTGTCAACGCAAACCGCTCTTGGATACTTGTGGGACGGGCGGGAGCACCTTTCGCGTCTTTAATGTCTCGACAGCCTCGGCATTCGTGCTAGCGGGTGCGGGTATCGTTGTGGCAAAGCATGGCAACCGCGCAATGTCGGGAGTCTGTGGGAGCGCGGATGTCCTAGAGGCTTTGGGGGTGAATCTCCAATTGACGCCGGAGCAGTCTGCCCAGTGTATTGATACCGTTGGTATGGGTTTCCTCTTTGCCCAACAGCATCACCCTGCAATGAAACAGGTGGCTCTTCCCCGTCGTGAGATTGGGGTACGCACGCTATTCAATCTTTTGGGTCCCCTCACAAACCCCGCTGGAGCCACGCAACAAGTGATGGGGGTTTACGATCCCGCTCTCTGTTCTCTCGCTATTGGGACTCTGCGTGCCCTTGGTTGTGAGCGTGCTATTGTGTTGCATGGCGAGGTCGGTCTTGTGGAGATAGCCACTTTTGGGCGAACGTTCTATTCGGAACTCCAAAACGGGCAGATCACAGAAGGGGTTCTAACGCCAGAGGATTTTGGCTTGGTGGGTACTCCTCCTTCTCCTGAAGAGATTGCTCCTGCCCCCACAGCCCAAGAGAATGCAACTCTGCTCCGTCGCACCCTTTCTGGCGCGAAAGAGACTCCGGCAGACCTGGCACGGCGCGATCTCGTCGCTGTCAACGCTTCTGCCGCTTTACGTGTGGCTGGGCAAACGACAGATTGGCGTGAAGGCTACGAACTGGCTTTGGAACTGATCGACTCTGGTAAGGCGCAGAAAACCCTTCAGCACCTTATCGATTTCACGCGGTCTCTTTAGTTCAGCCCGATGCGCCTCCTCTTTATATGTGGAAAAGCCCCGCTCCGTTTTGGAGCGGGGCTTTTTGCATAATAGCTTGGGATAACGTTCTATTTTATCCAACCAGACTGCTTACGAATCAGGCGGAAGACGAAGAGAACGAAGAGCCACAACGGAGAGTAGACAGCGATCCAGATCAAGAGCAGGACAGGATAACGGGCGGCAGTGAAAAAGTTCTCTTCTGCGGCTTGCGCTGTCTCTTTGATCTGGTCTAGGAATCCACCTGTCTTCGTCGGCTCTTTAATCTCTTTGGATTTCTCGTTGATTGTGATGGTGACGTCCGAGAGGCGGGCTAGCTTCTTGAACAGTTCCAAACGCCCTTCTGCCTCTGCGATACTCACGCGGAGTTCTCGCACCTCGGTATTCGCCTCGTTGTGCTGTGTGCGGGTTCGTGCGCTTTGGAGCTTTTGTCGTGCCTCTTCGAGTTGTTGGGTAAGGGAACGTTGCTCTTGAACCGCGTCACTGGTCTTCTCGGTAATATCCTCGCCCGTGCTACTCTTCGCCTTCACTATCCCCTGCTTTGCCACACTGCTAAGAAAAGCATCGAACTCGTCCACGGGAATCTTGATCTTGAGGGTTGCCGTCTTTGTACCATCATCCAGTGTGCTTAATTGCGTTTCGGCAAGATAGCCCCCTTTCGAGGTCTTAACTCGGTTCTCAATGCTTTCGGTGGCACTCTCCACATTGCCCACTTCGACGGTCATCTCTGCCGTGCGGTGTGTTTTGCGCGTTGCTGGCTCTTTTCCATCACCTCCGAATCCTCCACCACCGCCTCCTACGCCCAGTGCGGCTCCATCGCTTTCTGCAGGCGGTGTACCAGTAGTAGGGGCCGTCTCCATCGCAAGCATCGCCCTCTTTGGTTTCTCTTGAATGTTTGCAGAAGCATCACGAGTCGTTAATCCTTCCAATAGAGGAGGCAGCGACTCTGCCCCAGCAGTGGTGTGTCGTGCCATTACCTGATCTTGTGCTACTACTGTGGCTACTTCTTTTTTGTTTACGTTAAATAGCGGAGCCATCACAAACCACGCTATCAGAACGACGCTTGCTGTTGCCCATATTTGCATGGGCTTCTGGCGGAAAATGTCGAATCGCCCCTTCCGTGTGGGTTTTGTTGGATTGGTGCTACCACCCTCCTGCGAGGCAGTGGGAATATGAGAGAGCAACTTTGCTCTGAGGTCTGGCTCTAGGGTTGCAGAATCCTGATTCCGCAGTTCGGTACTAATCTTTTCCATCTGTTCTATCTCCTGACGACAAGCGGGACAGTGACGCAGGTGGCGACGAATCTGGATACGACGAAAACGGGGAATCTCCCCATCCAGATAGGCTTTTAGGTCGGGTTTAAGCCCTTCACATAGGCTCATTTCACCACCTCCTCTGTCACATCAATCATGCCCTGAACTCCCTGTTGTGTCTCGGAAACCGTAGAAAAGCAGAGACCACTCTCTCCCATCACATAACTTCGTAGACTCACCCGCAGACGCCGAAAGGCTCCCGAAAGGCGCGACTTTACCGTTCCAATCGGAACCTGCAAGACCGAGGCGCACTCCTGATAGGTCAGCCCATGCAGTTCGTGCAGGATAACAATATCCCGCTGAAGATTTGGGAGAGCCTCTAACGCACCTTTTACTTGACTCGCAAGCTCCTGCTTCACCGCTACCATTTCGGGCGCACTTTGCCAATCGGGATCGCTCTCCTCGTCGCCCTCTTGTATGGGGCAAGTGTCTAGCTTGTTGCGTTGGCAGTGGCGCAGAGAATGGTTGACGGCGATACGGTAGACGTAGGTTGAGAGGGCGGAATCGCCCCGAAACGCCCCAATACTCCGATAGATGTCCACAAATATCTCCTGCATAATGTCTTCGGCATCGGTAGGGTTTGGAATATAGCGACGCACAAGCCGAAGCAGTCGCGCTCCATAGGAGTCTACAAACTCCTCGAAGGCACGGCGTTCGCCCCGCTTCATTCTCTCTACGAGCTGTTTGTCCTGTCGGTTTTGGGACATGGGTACTCCACACAAACAAGGGTTCAGGGGGTTGCTCCGTCTTGGTGTCCGGCTTTATTCCGTTCCACGGTGGCTTCCAATGTGTTCGGTACACAGTTTGCGAAAAGGGTTCACGCTCAACGGAATCTTTTTTGAAAAAACTCATTCCCTCTGACATGCCTGGAATTTATGTATGTGACACTAATAGTCCATTCGTATAAAGAGTGGTATATATGGTAAACTCTCCATATCATGTCCAAACACCAACCTATTCATCTAACCGTAGCAGAGCGCGAACAACTTCAAGGGCTGATTTCTTCTGGAAATGCCCCTGCTCGCGTCCAAACC
>CAMCUQ010000135.1 GCA_945878775.1 Chthonomonas calidirosea | reverse complement strand
CGGAGACGGGCGAGTCGAGAGAGAGGTTCTTCAAGGAGTCGTTCGAGAAGTATCAACGCGCCATTGAGATAAAGCCGGACAAGCACGAGGCATTCAACAATTGGGGACTTGCTCTTTCTGATCTTGCCCAGGCGGAGACGGGCGAGTCGAGAGAGAGGTTCTTCAAGGAGTCGTTCGAGAAGTATCAACGCGCCACTGAGATAAAGCCGGACATGCACGAGGCATTCTACAATCTCGCCTGTATCATGTCTCTACAAGGGAAACGGGACGAGTGCCGAGCCTACCTAGAGGAGTATTTCAAGATAGGAGGCACTAACTCGCGCTCAGTCTTCAATAATGACATCGATTTCGATAATGTACGTCAGGATGCATGGTTTCAAGAGTTGCTCCAGAAGGCTCCAGAAGAGTGATCGTTTGTGGAAGGCAAATTTCACGTGCGGGGTGAGGTTCTGGGCTGTAGAGTGCGTATGAGGGGATAGAATACTTCCCCAGAGGAGAAAAGGGTGCAATCAGAGATCGAAGGCGTCGTAATACGCCCCTTAAAACGCTTTACAGACAGTCGTGGCTGGCTCATTGAGGTGCTACGCGAAGACGAACTGCCCGGCGAATTCGTTCCCGCCATGGGCTATATCTCCCTCACGCACCCCGGCGTCGCACGGGGTCCCCACGAACACCGCCATCAAACAGACGGCTTTGCTTTTCTCTCCGGGGCTTTTGAAGTGACGCTTTGGGAGAACCGCGCCGACAAACCGCGCCTCAAAGAATGCTATCGCTTGGGAGAAGAGAACCCCGCCTTTGTGACCGTTCCTCCCGGCGTCGTTCACGCCTACCGAAATGTGGGTGAAACAGACGCAACGGTGC
Organism: Chthonomonas calidirosea; assembly: GCA_945878775.1. Lineage (GTDB taxonomy): Bacteria > Armatimonadota > Chthonomonadetes > Chthonomonadales > Chthonomonadaceae > CAIJLM01. The sequence goes on along the minus strand of CAMCUQ010000135.1, from coordinate 2,981 downwards.
TGAATTTCCCCGATAGGCTGTACGCGGGTTGGGGCAAGAAAGAGCCTGTGGACGAGATACGGCACGAGGAGATCGATTCGGAGTTTCAACTATGAGCAAAACCCTACTCGTGACAGGCGGCGCGGGCTTCATCGGGAGCAACTACTGCCGCTATGTGCTTCAGCACCACCCAGACTATCGGATCGTTGTGCTAGATGCCCTCACCTACGCTGGCAACCTCTCGACCATCGCCGATATACAGTCGAGCCCAGAGACCGCTTCGCGCCTCCGCTTCTACCCTGGAAAGATTCAAGATGAGACTGTCGTGAACGGCATTATTGAGGCGGAACGGGTAGACTATATCGTCAATTTCGCGGCGGAATCGCACAACGACCGGAGCATTTTGGAGCCGGGGAGCTTCATTCAGACCGATGTCTATGGGGTCTTTGTGCTACTCGATGCCGTCCGAAAACGGGGCGTTGCGCGGATGTTGCAGGTCTCCACAGATGAGGTCTATGGAACCATCAACGAGGGGCAGTTCACTGAGCAAAGCCCGCTAGAACCGAATACACCCTACTCCGCAAGCAAAACGGGGGGAGAGATGCAGGTTCGCGCTCAGCATATCACCTATGGAACTCCCGCCCTTGTGACTCGCTGTGGCAATAACTATGGACCCTATCAGTACCCGGAAAAGCTGATCCCTTTCTTTGTGACTCGTCTCATGGATAACCGCAAAGTACCGCTCTATGGCGAAGGGAATCAGGTGCGAGACTGGATATATGTGATGGATCACTGCTCTGGAATCGACCATGTTCTGCATCACGGTGTGCTAGGGGAGGCATACAATATCGGATCGCAGGGGGAACGCACGAATATCGAGGTGACGGAGCTTCTCCTGAACTGTTTGGGCAAACCCGCCTCCCTCATCAAACGGATTCCAGACCCACGCGGTGGAGCGCATGATCGGCGTTATAGCGTCAATGCCGATAAGTTGACCACTCTCGGCTGGCAACCCAAGCATACTTTTGAAGAGATGCTTGAGGAGACAGTGCGCTGGTATGTGGATCATCAGGACTGGTGGCGAGAGATCGTGCGGAAGCCCGACTATCAAGATTTTGTGCACCGTTTCTATGGAAAATCATTGGGTGAAGACCTCTGAAAAAGGGGTGAAAGTAGAGCATGAATAGCAGTTCAGATTACCGTTCTCACCTACATGGTTGGGAAGAGTTGGCGGAGATACTAGAGACACACCGCCAACGCAAAGAGAAGATAGTCACAACAAACGGCGTCTTTGATGTGCTTCATATTGGTCATGTGCGGTACCTTCAGCAGGCGCGGAGTTTGGGCGATCTGCTTGTCGTTGGAATCAATACCGATGCCTGTACGCGTCGGCTCAAGGGAGAGAACCGCCCCTTTGTTCCCGAAGCCGAACGCGCCGAGATGCTTTTGGCGTTGCAGTGTGTCGATTACGTGACTCTTTTTGAGGAGCCAACTCCAGAGAGGCTTTTGGAGGCGCTTCGCCCCGATATTCACACAAAAGGGGGCGATTATGATGTGGAGGCGATGCCAGAGACTCAGATCGTGCGTCGCTATGGGGGAGATGTGGTGATATTGCCTTTTGTGGAGGGGCATTCGACGACCTCCCTTGCCCACCGCATCGCTTCCCGAATGGAGAGATAGATTTTGGAGAGAACCCCGTCGCGTTCGTCGCGCCTGCCCCTTATTCTGCTGAAGGCACTGCGCCCCAAGCAGTTCCCCAAGAACTTTTTTGTTTATACCGCTCTTGTCTTCTCGAATAACCTGCTGAACCCGGCACGCTTCGGCTATGTGACGCTGGCGTTCCTCTTGTTTTGCCTCGCGTCTGGAAGCATCTACCTGCTCAATGATCTGCTGGATGTGGAGGCAGATCGGCGTCACCCAGAGAAGCGCAATCGCCCCATTGCCTCTGGAGAGTTGCCTGTGTCTGTGGCGAAAAGCGCGTTTGTGGTGTTATTTGTGGGGAGTTTGGGAGCCAGTTTTGCGCTTGGGTGGAAGTTTGGGGTGGTGGTTTTAGGCTATCTGCTTTTGCAGTTGCTCTACTGTTTTCGCTGGAAGCACGTGGTTCTGTTGGATGTGTTTACCATCGCGACGGGGTTTGTGCTACGCACCGTTGCAGGAGGGGTGGTAATCCACGTTCCCATATCGCAATGGCTCCTGCTTTTCTCCTTGCAGCTGGCTCTGTTTTTGGGTTTTGGCAAACGGAGACAGGAGATCGTGCTTTTGGGGGAAGAGGCAGAGAAGCATCGTGCTATCTTGGAGGACTATAGCCTCCCCTTCTTGGATCAGATGATCAATATTGTGGCGGGAGTCACAATCGTCTGCTACTCTGTTTATAGTATCGAGTCCACAACAGCAAAAGAGCATCCGCATCTCTGGATTTCCGTGCCGTTTGTTATCTATGGGATGAGTCGCTACCTCTACCTAGTACACCAGAAGGGTTTTGGAGGCGCACCAGACGAGGCACTGCGTAAAGACAGAAGTTTGCAGGTGGTGATCCTGCTTTGGATCACCACTATTCTGCTTCTTTTTGGCTTGGACAAAGCCCCGCACCTCTAGTGCATCCTCAGAGCATTGTGGCGGCGAAGCTCTCTGTTAAGGCAGCACTTCAAAGGAGTTTTTGCCATGAATACGGTAGCTATAGAAGTGACTGTCTAACGTAAGAACACGATGGATGTCATGTACTTCTGCCGTAACGGCGAGAGATACATCTGCAAAATCCATAGGAGAATCGGCATAAATTCGCATAAGCGTACATGCACGGAGAGTCTCCTCTTGGGTATTAGGGTGTACCCAAAGAAGCCCTTTCTCTATTTGTAACTCACCTTACGCAGGCGTAGTTTCGCCTTTAAGGGTTTGTAGTTCTCGATAAGCACTGGCAAGTGCCGCTCGATAGAGCCTTCCCTTCATAGCGAAATGGTTCATCTTCGTCTTCAAACGAAGGCTCTCTAACTTCACATATGCCC
>CAMCUQ010000134.1 GCA_945878775.1 Chthonomonas calidirosea | reverse complement strand
CCACCCTCTCACGACTCTCTTTGCAGATGCGCTCCTCACCATCCACCCGCACACGAAAACCGACCAATTCATCCCAAAACACATCGATCCAATGCCCGCGAATAAGCACACCTTCCACTTGAAAGGAGGCGAAGGGGAACGGAAGCGGGTCGATAATGAGTCTCCCCTTGATACCCGGCTCTGGCTGGATACCAACCACTAATTGAAACATAAGATCGACAACCCACGAGTGCTGATAATCGTCCACACCACGATAGAGGGCGGGCATCCCCGTAAAAGGGTGATAGTGCTCGTAGGAGTTGGGACGCGAGGCATCACCATCAAAGAAGAGCATCCGAACAAACGAAAGGAAAAACTGCACTGTAAGAGCGCGAAGTTTTGGTTCTAGGTGCTGTGCTGTGCGTGCTAAAGCCGTAGCGACATGAGAGTTTGTCATTAGCCAAACGCGCCCGTTCCAGGGACAGTTTGTGCGCTTGCCCTTCCACTCGGCATCCGCATTGAAGTAGGGATCATCAACACTGCAAGCCGGAACCGCATAGGGAGTGCCAAAGGTTCTAGGGTTTGTGATATGCTTCCAAGCATCCACATAATCGAAGCGAGGAATATCCTGCATAAAAGGATAGAAACCGACGGCGGCTTTATAGGGAGAACGCTCTCCCGTCTGAGGATGCACATCCTTAAACAGTTTTGCCTGCGGGTCCCACATTTGGCTTCGCATCGCGTCCCGTGTAGTGTCTGCCTTTTCATCCCAATACAGAGCGTCCTCCCTCTCCTCCAAGAGTGTCGCAAACGAGGCAAGTGCCCTCTGGAGGCTATACATATAGAAGGTCGCATCCACCCCCTTCACCTGAATCTTACGCCACGAGTCTGCCCCCTCATCCACAAAGAGGTAACGGCTCATATACTCCTGTCCTGTCTCTCCCTGATCCAGCACATCGTACAAACCAGAGTTCTCCTGATCTCGCTCCCTATCAAAATACTCGGCATAGCGCAATAGATAGGGATACACTTGGGCAACAAAATCGAGGTCACCGGACAAGTGGTAATAGTGCAATACCATCCCGCCCCAATCGGCGTGATAGAAGCCTCGATTGGGACGCCAAAGATAGAGATGCCCCGGCAGAAAACCCTCTTCCCCACGCCCCTCTTCCCCAAATTGGCTCGCCAAGAAGTTCAGCATACACCCCTGCGCCAGAGTCCTGTCTGCCATCCACGCCACTTCGCGCACATGGCACTGCGCCGAATAGGTGATGTGAGAGCGAAAAGCCCCCAAACCCTCGAAGATACAGGGATACGGCAGATTTCCCGCCTGTACCTGCACCGTCTGAATGCGTAGCCCGTACCACCGATACCAATAATAGGTCTCCATGTGAGGATCGCTACAAGCAAAATAGGGAACCGACTCGAAATAGTCTTCCCAACTCTTACGGCTCTGAGTAATGGGATTCCCCACCATGCAGGCACGAAGATTGTCTTCCACGCGCTCTCTATCCAGCCCCAATGCCGCCCCAAATGTCATCTGCTCTTCCGAGTTCCCAGGAACCTCTACGGTGAAGTGCATTGCCAGGTGCACCAACCCATTGGGATTCGCTCCTGCATTCCACTCCATCTCGCCGGGCAAAACACCATCGTGAAACTTGTCGGGAAAGAGGGAAGTCTGCCAAAGAGGCGCCGTATCAGTATATTCGGAGAAGTTGACAGTCCAAGAGTCGGCAAGACGGCTTGCCCCCAAAACCACATAAAGAGAGTGCTCTGGTGCAGCCTCCTCTCCGCGATCACGCTCTCCCCAACCGTACACCTCGGCAGGAGTCTCTCCTGCCCCCCCATAGCGCACGGTGTGAGCAAAGGAGAGAGAGTCCAATTCATGTTGCAGGTCGCTGAGCGTACTTCCAGTCTCATCGGGCTTCAGTTCACACCGTGCCTGAAGGCTCCATAGTAGCAGGTTCAGCAAGGCAGGCTCTGGACCACGATTTCGTATGGTGATACGGCTGATCAGTGTGTCATTTGGGGCGACAACACGCTCCTCCTGTATCTGTAAAAAGGGCGAACCCTCAACGGTATAGATTTGGAGGAGACGGTCTGGCGTCCAACGACGCGTTGCCCGATTCAAAACAAGCGGACGCCCCTTCTCATTAAGAAAAAGGACAGAAAAAAGCCGTTCTAAGCGAATGTCGGCAAAATAAACCTCATCCCAGAAACCGGGAGTATCGAGAGATTTGGGAAAGGGAGGCGCGTAGAGCGTCGCCTGTCCATTTCCCAAATACCATTTATCCGTGCGTTCGAGAAGGGTGAAAGGGTCTGTGCGAAGGGGCATTGTGCGGTTCGTCTACCTCCAAGTGGGGGGAACATGGAACTCGCTATCCCCATACAGCGTTTGAATAAAGTTGATCTGTCCGGCGTGGTACGCCATATTTCGCATAGGCATGAGGATCAAATTGGAGCCTCGAATAACGGCGCGTGGATGTCGGAAATCCCTCTCCAAATCCGCGTCAGGAAGAGTCCGAATCGCCTGTGCCAACTCTTTAGCACTCTCCAGCAAGAGGGTTTGCGCCTCCTCGGTGCTAGCAAAAGTGAGATCATACGAGAGTCCGGGTGCAACCTCGTCCCCCCGTATCAGCTTTGCCATATACCCATTCACAACCACACACTCCCCAATCTGCTGAAGTGCGGAACGCGTCGCTTCGCCGTTCTCTGCGGTCGGCTTCCAATCTCTGCGCTCTGCAATCGTAGAGTCCAAAAAGAACGCCAGCGATTCCGCCACCCGCTCGGTCTGGTCTGCCACATAGTCTTGTATTCTCATGCTTAGCCCCTTCCTTGATATTCTCTCTTGAATGCCTCAAAACCTGCGTCGATCTTAGCCACAAGTTGCGCGTGTAGATTCGCATTGGAAGCAACAATGAGAGAGCCGAAATTCGATTCCGAAGTATCCAGCAAATTCCATTGCGACATATCGCGCCCCCAAGCATCCGTCACCACACAGCCTGCCTCTGCTGCTATCAGTGCCGCCGCCGCCACATCATAGCCAAAAAGTGAGACCAGACGCCCTCCCCCACACTCCCGAAAAATCTCACGCGTCTCTGGAAACTCCCGCAAAAGCCGTGTGCGAACATCTATCACAGAAGCAAGTTGTCCCGTAACGAGGCGCGTAATTTCGTAGGCACTGCTGTTCAACACAAAGAACCCTCCGCGCAGTGTGGTTGGGTTTGCTATCTCTTTCACGATCTGAAACACAAGATCGAGCGGTGCGCCCACGGTTCCAAGCGTCCACGCCATAGAAGGAATCTCGGTAGTGGGAGCAAGGAACGGACTGACGCTCTTGCCAGCCGAATCGACTATCTCCACCCCTTGCCCTCTCACCGCCGTAAAAGTCAGGTTCCCCTTGATCTCGGTGATACTGGCATACCGCACATCGCTCAGAGTGGGAGCCGGTTTGTAGTCTGTCCATGCCACAGACACAACACACGCCTCAAACCCAGCAATAGCACCCCGTGTGCCATCAATAGGATCGATAACCAGAATCCCCTCAGGCTCCCGCCCCTCATACAGATGCACTAGCCCCTTATCTTCCGAATAGTAGGCAACATTAATATCGTTATCGCGCAGATACTGCTCAACAGCGTGTTCTGCGATCTCGTCAATGCTAAAGGTAGGGTCGCCACTCGCCGCGATCCCCATCACCCTCCGAGACCGCCACGTCCCCAAATGGGGCAGTACCGCCTCTTTCACCGCCAACGCCAAACCGCGAATCATCTCCTGTGGGTCCAAAATCGTCTCCTTGATTCGTCAAAAGAGTATTCTTCTTGACTAGGATACCCCAAGCACCCCTCAAATGGAGTCCCCAATATAACCTCCCTCCCTCTGAGTTGCATACCTAACTTTTACAAACCACCTTGACAAATAGTATACAATCCTCAATACCTTCGCCAAACGCTGTCTTCTAATCTCGTTTGCGGGATAGTGTTTTAGTTCTATTTGCCTTGTATAAGCGTTTTTTGTCGCCTCATTTTGAGGTCATTTGGGCTTGCTTTTGGCTAGAATGGATGCACCCTAGCCGCGCTAC
>CAMCUQ010000133.1 GCA_945878775.1 Chthonomonas calidirosea | reverse complement strand
GATACAAAACGGTCTACAAGGCGAAAAACAAGACAAATAAGACCACAGCAGTTGTCTAAACGTCAACTCGGAGGTCATCACACTATTATGTATCAGTACCATCGGTTGCGGTTGTCCTTAATAGTTCTATTCATAGCTCTAGGCTTCCTCTCTTTCACGCCAAACCTCTTTGCACAACTCTCTAATGCACCCTATGCATGGGTTCCCTACCTCTCAAAGAGACTGCAAAACCCTATCGGAGGCTGTGTCCATAATAATTTGCTCTGGGCATGGGGAACAGACACAAGCACCTTTGGACTAACCGCCTTTGACGGCAAAAATACCTATCAGGGAAGTAGAACCATCGGTCCCTCCGTGCAAACCCTCCACTCCACAGGTTCGGGGCTATTCACGACGGTTTTAGCGAAGCGAGCAACTGTCGAGGTACAGAGTTTGAGCGGAGCCTTTGTCCCTGGAGAGAGGGTTACACAGACTGCAACAGGAGCCACAGGGGCTTTAGTGCTAAAGTATCCTCAACAGTTTGTGCTTGTCTCCACAGGCAAAGACTTCAATGCGAGTCCTATCACGGGGGATACTTCTCATGCCACTCTCACCCCGAAAAGCGTCGTCCATGATACCTCCTACTTCTTGGAAAGAAGCCTCACCGGTTTTGATGACTTCGTTCCTGTCATGGATATACCCTACCGCCTCAAGGTGAGAGGGCTGGTCGATTGTGGGCGCATACGCTTCTCAGGCAAGACCACACGTCTCCTTCTCGCCTTCGATGACCCTATCCTTGAGGGACAGTTTGCCCATGTCTACTACAACTTCCCCGACATAGATAATTCGTGGAAGGAGCTGATGGTGGCACGGCTCCCCAATGGAGAACGCCCCATACGGCACTTTCATGGCGCCCTTTGGGTACCGGGGCAAAAGGCAGGAACAGGACGCCTCATCGCTATGACAGGAGACCGTGACTCCGAGTCGAGCCTGGTTGTCTGTGACGATGTAGCAGACCTCATCCAACATCCTGGAAACTGGAAGACGCGCTGGGGACTAGATAGAATGGGAGACAACCGCGTCCAATATTTGAGGACAAAGGGGAAGCCCTATTGCATAGGGGTGGGAACACAGGAATATCGGGTGATCGATATTCTATTTGATGAGCAGGGCAAGTATGGGTACTATATTCCAGACACACACACCCTCACCTCTCTCATGCAGATTGACCTTGCAAATAAGACGGCAAAACCGAAAGGAACCCTTCTTGCTCAAGGGTATGGTTGGATGGCACTACGCCTCATAAATGGCATGATGCTCTTTAGTGCCGCTTCAGAGGCAGCCAATGGGTATTACAACGGTAATGCAGATCAGTATATCCATCTCTATGCCTTAAAGCCCGATGGTTCTGACATTGTGGAGGTTTTCAAGACGCTAAGAGCCGACTATAAAGCGCCCACACAGGCACGGGGTAACTTCATTAGCATTTTAGAGTACGACAACGCCGTATGGATGCTTGGAAATAATGTGCTAGACCCTGTTACGGTGGGATGGATAGGGGATAAAAATCAGAAAACCACGATTCAAAATGAGGAGGCAAATAACCTCTCGAATGTTCTAGAACAACTCACCGATACCGATCTGCTCTTTGGGGCAGGAAGCTTTAAGCCGGCAGAACTCCTTCAATGGTATCCTTGGAATGCAACTCTTAGCTCTGATACCACAGTGATCTACAAGGACAGAAGTCCCAAAAACCCCTCTCTGCTCTGTCAGCCTTCCTCAACGATTGCAGGCAGTGCGACTGCAACCCTTTCCCTCAATCCCAAACTTGTGCGACAGATACGAGGAGCTTGGCTCACTGTAATGGCATACGTCCACACCGAGTTGCCGAATGAAACAGTAGGAATATCGGTCTATATTAACCCCACAACGAGTCTGCAAAGCACCCTGAAAACTACAGGAGGCTGGGATACAATTACCCTCACCATCTTAGTACCCCTAGATGCTCAAAGAATAGCCCTTAATCTCATGCCACGGCTTTCAGGCATAAGTACCCGCAAAGTATGGTTCTCCCATGCCCAAATGATACGTGGTGCATTACCGAGAGAGATTCCATCTCCCTAGGGCTTTCCGCTGGAGCCTCTCTCTTTGAGGCTCGGAGCAAAAGCTCTGCTCCTACTACTCTCCCCCTGTGGCGAGGTGCATTATCTTCTCTTGGGTCGCGTCTGCGCGTAGCAGTTCGCCAGAGATACGCCCTTCATGCATGACCAAGATTCGATCACTCATGCCAAGAATCTCTGGTAGCTCTGAAGAGATCATAATAATAGCAACCCCTTGCGCCGCGAGTTCATTCATCAGCTTATAAATTTCGCTCTTTGCCCCTACGTCGATACCACGGGTGGGCTCATCAAAAATCATTATCTTGGAGCCCGTAAAGAGCCATTTGGCAAGTACGACTTTCTGCTGATTTCCACCAGAGAGGTTCTGGACAGTCTGCTCTATGCTAGGGGTTTTGATGGAGAGGTCTTTTCGATACTTTTCTGCAACCTCACGCTCCTCCTTCCGGCGCACGAATCCAAACGAGGAAAGTGAGCCAAGATTCGCAAGCGTGTTATTCTCTCGCACCACCATATTCAAGACCAGCCCCTGTTGCTTACGGTCTTCTGTCACAAGACCAATGCCCTGCCGAATGGCGTCTTGTGGTGAGCGCACCGTCACAGGCACTCCAAAAATCTCGATGCTTCCAGAGGTGAGAGGGTCTGCTCCAAAAATGGCGCGGGCAGTCTCAGTACGCCCCGCCCCAACCAGTCCTGCAAGCCCTAATATCTCTCCTTGATTCACTGTAAAACTGATGTCGTGAAGAACCCCTGTCCGGTTTAAATTTTTCACGGTAAGGGCAGGTTTGCCCTGTTGGGCAGCAACCTTGGGAATAGCATCCTTCAGTTCGCGCCCCACCATAAGCCGAATAATATCCTCACGATTCAGATTCGTCACCTCTTCTGTCGCAACCCAGTTCCCATCCCGCATAATAGTGGCGCGATCACAAATCTCAAACACCTCTTCCAGACGGTGTGAGATATAGATGATGCTCACTCCCTCAGACTTCAACTGCCGAATAAGCGAAAAAAGCGAGTGTAGCTCATGATCTGTGAGCGTTGCACTCGGCTCATCCATCACAATAATACGCGCTTTTCGACTGGTAGCTTTCGCGATTTCAACCATCTGCTGTTGGGCAATGCTCAGAGTATGCACTGGGGCGCGTGCATCGATCTTCACTCCCAGTTTGTCTATCACCGCTTGGGCATCTGTATAGAGTTTACGAAAATCGACGAACCCTGGGAGTTTAGCACGCGGTTCTCGCCCCAAATAGATATTCTCTCCCACAGAAAGATAGGGAACGAGGTTGAACTCTTGATAGATGATCGAGATACCCAGTTCCATCGCCTTTTGGGGGCTATCTATCTGCACACTCTGCCCAAAGAGGTCGATCGTACCACTATCCTTCGATTGTGCCCCCGCTAGTATCTTCATGAGCGTCGATTTTCCCGCTCCATTTTCACCCAGTAGAGCGTGAACCTCGCCGGGCTTCACCATCAACGAAACATCCGCAAGAGCCAAGACGCCGGGATACTGTTTTCGAATATCGCGCATCTCCAGCGCAGGGGTTTGAGTGGCAACAGTCAACTTCTCTTCTCCTCAGTTCTTCCGAATACTATCGATCTCCGCTTGCAAATCTTGTGCGGCAACAGCAATACCTCGCTCATTGTTCTGAGAAAGGTCTTTCAAAATCCTTTGCAGGCGGCGATAGCCAACAAAGCCCTCTAATGCTTTTGCTAGCGCGGTGACAGACGCCTCACGGTTATCCACGGTACGCAGAGCAACCGCGCGGAGCGTCGAGGCAGGATACTGCACAAAGAGGTCTGCAAGCAGGATTTGAGGCTCCTCATGCGTGACTCGGTTTTGTCGAACCACGAGAGCCACTTTTGCCAGCAGGTCATCCGAGGGGTTTCGGGCATAGATTCGCTTGATATTGACGTTTAGACAAAATGGGTTGAGCATCTAGCCTTAATCGACCAAATGCCCTAACCATGGGGTAAAGTTCTTTTCCACCAAGAAAGGAACCTAACCCAATGGATTCTAGCACACTTTCTGCGTTTCGTGCAGAGTTGTACGCCT
>CAMCUQ010000132.1 GCA_945878775.1 Chthonomonas calidirosea | reverse complement strand
GTTCGGTGAGAAAATCAGAGTTTGGTGTCTTCATGCGGGAGAGAGTACCCGCAGAAGGACGCTTTGTTCAAATCTTTGATTTCACTCCAAAAATGAGCGAACTGAGAGGTGTTATGTACGACGGCTCAAAACTCCCCCTAGAAGAGAATATTGCCCGCACTCGTGCCGTTGTAGCACGGGCGCGTGAGTATGGCGCTACAGTGGAGGCGGAGTTGGGGCTTATTGGTTTCCTGAGCGACTATGCCACGCCAGAGGAGGCAATGGAGTCCATCAAGGGGCTTCTCACGACACCTGAACAGGCGGACTTTTTTGTGCGTGAGACGGGCATCGACATTCTTGCCCCTGCTATCGGCTCTATTCACGGGTGCCCGCTTCCTATGGCACAATTGGACATTCCGCGTATCCGCGCTATTTCTGAAGTTACGGGCTTGCCGTTGGCTTTACACGGTGGCTCAGGAGTGGGTGAGGAGCAATTGCGTGCTGCCATAAATGCGGGGATAGCAAAGGTGAACGTGGACGCGGAGGTGCGTAGTGTCTACATTACTGCCCTCAAAGCGGAGGTGCAGGCTATCGGTTCGGGCGAAAAAGTGTATGTCGATTTGGCACGGTATCCGCGTGGCATCCGCACCATGACGAAGGAGGCGGTGCGAAAGCGTATGAGGATGCTCAGGAACCTATAAGTGGGATAATGCGAGGCTGTTCTTAGCCTCTGTCAGCACAAATGAGAGGGAAAGAACGCTTTCTATTCCGTATTAAAGAGCCACGCAGTCTATTGGGAGTGGCTCTTTAATGCGGAGGGAGAACCCTGCTTCTGGGTAATGCGAAAAGCTTCTGTTAGGCAGCGTGTCTCTCTGTTGAATCCACACGGAGGGCAGGTGCGTCACCAGTAAGCCCCAGGTTCTGAAGCGCAACTGGGTGCTGAGAATCGATGTTGAGAACGTTCTCAAACGCCTGCTTTGCCTTGTTTGTCTCGCCCATCTCTCGATAGACAATTCCCAGATTTAGGAGTGCTTCCACATAGAGTGGGTTCACCGTGAGTGCGTGCTGAAACGCCTCTATCGCCAAATAGGTATGCCCCATTGCCTGATGCGCGACTCCGAGGTAGTTGCGTATATCGGCGTAGTTGGAATTGAAGGAGAGAGCCTTTTCGAACTCATTGATGGCGGAATTATAGAGACCTCGACGGAAGAGATCAGCTCCGAGTTGATAGTGGAACTGAATCTGATCTATCTCTGCTTGTGTGAATGTCTCAAAGACAATGAGAGCGGAAGCATAGTCTTGCGTTTGGTGGTACGAGAGTGCTTTCACGTACATATCCGAACGGAATCCCGCGTCCAGCTCTATTGCGCGTTGGATACACTCAATACCATACGCATGATCACCCTTCTCGTAGTATATCAGCCCTTTGCAGACATAGGCACGCGCATAACGGGGGTTAATCGCCAGAGCATTTTCTACTGCGTCCAGTGCCGCCTCAAAGTCTTTCTTTCCACGTAGCCCTGTGGCATGGTGATAGTTCAAGTCCGCATAGTGGGGGTGTATTTTTAGGGCTTCTGCAAAGCAGTGGGCAGCGCGATCCCAGCGTTTATTTTTTAGGGCTTCGTTACCAAGATTCGAATAGGACTCTGCCGTGTAGAAATTTGCCAACCGCTCCGTAAAAGCATCACGCTTGCCTTTCCCAGAACTGTGTACCATGGCGAACTGTTCTATCGCCGCCTCAAAGTTCCCCTGATCAAAGAGCCGTATCCCTCGATCATAGTGGTTGTCGCGCCCAAGATGAAGTGCTTTGCTGAGCAATGACATCTCAAAACCTCCCTGTGGAAAATCCTTCCCCTTCACTGTCCATCTCTATCTGAAGGGGGAAACAGCCCTATTATCGGCGCAATAGAGAAGCGACATTAGACTCTATTGCCCGTGAAGATTGCTAGAAGATATTTTTTTGAGCGGCTCAAGCCCGCAAGAATACCTGATTTTCGCACCACGCAATTTTATCAGGGTCTCCTCTCTGACGAAAGCCCTACCATTCGCCACAATCCTATTCATATCACCCTTCTTAAGTTCCTCTCAAACTTGAAGAAAAAGGAGTTTCTTCTCATGTTTGTTATCATCGGTTTGGGCGTTGTTATGGGTAGCATTTTCCTCGGCTATACCATGGCAGGTGGAAACATCGGCGTCTTAATACAGATATCCGAGTTCATCATCATCGGTGGCTCCGCATTGGGGAGTGTCCTCATTGCGAATCCGCTCCCTATGGTTATTGGAACTTTCAAAGCCGCGTTGGGGCTGTTAAAAGGCAATCCCTATACAAAAGTAAGGTACATGGAGATGCTGAAGATGCTCTATGATATGTTTATGATGGCGCGGCGCGAAGGTTTAGTTGCTCTGGATCAACACGTGGAAGACCCACATAAGAGTAGCTTTTTTGCCCAATATCCTTTCTTTCATGGGCATCATCATGCCGCCAACTTCCTTGCAGATACGATGAAGGTCATCGTTACGGGGTCTGTCTCCAACTTTGATCTGGCAGAGATGATGGATATTGACCTCACCGTCTCCCACCATGAAGCCCTCGTGCCCGCTCAGATCATCACAAAAGTGGGTGATGCCATGCCGGGCTTTGGAATCGTTGCTGCGGTTTTGGGAGTTGTTATCACTATGGGCGCGATTGGAGGCGAACCTGCCGAGATCGGTCACCACGTTGCTGCTGCTCTCGTCGGAACCTTCGTCGGAATTCTCTTGGCGTATGGAATATTTCAGCCTGTTGCCGGTGCGCTGGAAGGGCAAGTAGAGGCAGAAGGGCGCTATATGCTTGCCATTAAGTGCGCCCTACTCTCCTTTGCACGGGGAGATGCACCCCTTACCGCTGTAGAATTCGCACGCAGAAACATCGATCCTGTCAACCGCCCCGGCTTTAATGAGATGGAGAGCGCGTTGAAAGGTGGTCAGGCAAAAGCCGCTTAGGAAGTTTTCACTGACCTTTGCAGAGGGTGCTAAACTTGGCAGGATACGCACGAGAGCGAGCCCCGCTTCTGCGACTTTAGAGACGTATTTCGACATCCGTAAGAGGTTTGTGGGGAGCGAGACCGCACAAACCAATGTGATTTGATAGGAGAGCAGACATGGCAGATGGTGGAGAACCCATAATTCACGTTATCAAAAAGGTACAAGGGGGGCATGCACATCATGGTGGATCATGGAAGGTTGCCTATGCCGACTTTGTTACTGCGATGATGGCGTTCTTTCTTGTTATGTGGATTCTAGGATTGAGCAAGCCCACCCGCAAGGCGATTGCCTCTTTCTTTCGGGGCGAGCCGGGATTCATGACGACATTCAAATCAAGCCCCATTGGGGAGGGAGCCGTCATTGATATACAAAATAAAATGAACGCGCCCATCATTCCAAAAGATGGAGGCGCAACGCCACAAGTGGAAGCAAGTGCTACCGTGAAGGCGAAGTTAGAAGAGATCAGAGAGGCAATATCAAAAGACATCGCAAAAGTTCCGGAGCTTGCCAACCTGAAAGACAGTATTGAGATGGAAATGACGAATGAAGGGCTGCGGATTCAGCTTATAGAGCGCACCTCGTCCCTCTTCTTCGATTCGGGAAGTGCCCATCTTAAGGAAAACACAGTGAAGCTCTTGGGAACTATCGCACAACAACTAGGGAAGCTTGCTAACCCTGTTGTGATCGAAGGACATACCGACAGTCAAGCCCTCGGTAGGGCAGGGGGATACTCCAACTGGGAACTCTCCGCAGACCGGGCAAACTCGGCACGTCGTGTAATGGAGATGTATGGACTTCATGGAGGGCAAGTAAGCTCTGTCCGAGGGTATGCCGATAAGAGACTCAAAAACCCGAAAGACCCCTATAGCTTTATGAACCGGCGGGTTAGTATCCTTGTCGCCTATGCGGGGCTAGACAAATAGCCCTTGCTAATACCGAAACTCTCTAGCAGAACCTCACACCAATGGGGTTCTGCTTTTTGTTGCCTCACCTTCCCCTGCCTTTCAAGCCTGCGTGTAATAGTTCACAGTTGTGGGAATCTTTGAGAAAGTAGGTCTCGTATAAGTCTATTATGGCAGACATGACTTCCCTCAGCAAAGAAGAACTCCTCCTCCTTGTCACACAACAACAGGAGATGATAGCCCTACTCCTCAAACAAATTGAG
>CAMCUQ010000131.1 GCA_945878775.1 Chthonomonas calidirosea | reverse complement strand
AGGTGTGGGGAGCGAGGGGGACGAAGTCGTAACAAGGTAGCCGTATCGGAAGGTGCGGCTGGATCACCTCCTTTCTAAGGAAGTATCCGTTGTATGCAGTTTTGTGAGATATACCTTTTCTTTATTGAAGAGGCTCATTCAAATTGCATTTCAACCACTTCTTAGGTCGATCTCTTACTCGAACGAGTTTTTTCTCACAAGAAAAAACCAGGCAGAACCCACAAAAATTGTCTCACACAGATTATCAAACCCTCCCTTCTTCCCAGAATCACTGCCTTGCTACCGTTTGCCGCCTCTTTTTTCACACACTACTTAATGAGAAACTCCGTGCCTGCACAAGAACTCACGCATCGTAACCTTGCCGTCTATATCCACATCCCCTTCTGCACCAAGCACTGCGCCTACTGCGATTTCAACACCTATGTAGAGCATTGGCAGAGCCGGATCGTGGAAGAGACTGTGGAAGCGATCTGCAACGACATCGTACAAACCGCGCAAGCACTCCCAGAATCGCAACGAAATCGCCCCCTTGTTAGCGTCTTCTTCGGAGGGGGCACTCCCACCTTTCTCAGTGGCTCACAACTGACACGCATTCTTACCACTCTCCGAAACACCTTCACCTTTCTTCCCGACACCGAAATATCCAGTGAGGCAAACCCCACTTCCTCCGACTCCGAAAAGTTTGAACAGATGCGCGAAGCAGGCTTTAATCGCCTCAGTATCGGAGTACAGGCGTTCGATGACCGCCTTCTAGTCGCTCTAGACCGATTCCATACCGCAGGTGAAGCGGAGAGTGCCATGCGCCTTGCACGAAGCGCAGGTTTCACAAACATCAATCTTGACCTCATGTTTGGACTACCCAAACAGAATATGCCCCTCTGGGAAGCCTCTCTTAACAGAGCCTTGGAGCTTGAAACAGAGCACCTATCCCTCTACGCCCTCACTCTGGAAGCGGGAACTCGCTTCGAGCGGCTCTATGCGGGGGGGAAGCTAGAACTCCCCGATGAAGATGCAGAGCTTGCCATGTATGAGCGGAGCATTGAGGTGCTGACACAAGCCGGATATGAACACTATGAGGTGAGCAACTTTGCACTGAGAGGGCATCAGTGTCGTCACAACCTCGTCTATTGGCACAATGAGGAGTACCTTGGGTTTGGTGCAGGAGCGGTGTCCTACCTCGATGGCAGGCGTTGGAAGCGCGAACGCCTCCCCCAACACTATATCCAAAAGGTTCGCGATGGAGAGGATTTGACTGTTGAGTCTGAAACGCTGGATTTCGCAACTACTCTAGGCGAGACACTCATGTTGGGGTTACGCTTACGGGCGGGTATCTCCACTCAGATCCTCCAAGAACGGTTTGGCATCGATCCCCTCACCCACTTTGCCTCAGAGATTCAACGCCTACAAACACGCGGCTGGCTCACCTCAGAATCGGGAATACTGCGCCTCACCCACCAGGGATTATTGCTTGCAAATGAAGCCCTTTGCGAGTTCCTACCCACCTAACTTCACCTCATTGCATTCTCCGCTTGGGTATGATAGAATGGAATATTAAGAAGAGATGTAACTACTCAGCCCTGACCCTGCCCTCATCGGGCATCCCTCTTCCGATTCGTGAGAAGGACTTGACTGCAAGGCGATTATGTTGTTCTCTGTGAGATAAACCTGAGTAGTTACGAAGAGATTATCAGCCTCTGTTTCAGGAAGGGTTCCTACGATGGACTCAAACTTCTTTGGCTTCGAAATAGATCGCTTTGCTTTTTGGGGCAAGTGCCTTGTTCTACTTCTATCGGTGTTCTGTGGGGGGCTAATCGGCTACGAGAGGCAATGCAAGGGGAACGCGGCGGGTATGCGAACTCATATCCTAGTCAGCGTCGGTTCCACGCTTCTTACGCTCACCGCAGTTGAAGTGCTACGCTTTCAAACAAATGGAGACCCCACAAGAATGGGGGGGCAGATTGTATCCGGTATCGGTTTCTTAGGGGCGGGAGCCATTTTGAGAGATGGTATGACCGTGCACGGTCTGACGACGGCAGCAAGTATTTGGGTGACTGCCGGAATCGGTATTACGATGGGGTCAAGCCCGCATTTAGGAGAATTGGCGGTATTGTCAACGGCAATCGTACTGATCACGCTGGTCTTGCTCACCAAACTAGAAGATCGCCTCAAGATTCGTTCTCACATCCACACCCTCACTCTAGAGATTGGAGACGGAGAGGAGAAGATCAAGAGCCTTCTCAACCTTCTCAATACACAGGGCATTGTTCTCCACAGCATGGTTTCTGAGCAAGGGCGAAAAGGAGAGGCGCGTCATCGTCAGTCGCTCACATTACGCATTGAATTGCCTGCCCATTTTATACGCTCCGACTTTATGCTTCTGATGGCGCAGAACCCCGATGTCACCGCCTTTGCCTTAGAGTGATCAAGCCTCGTTCCATCCATCCAAGAACTCCACACCCTATCAGAGGAGATAGTTCCAACCCTCTGGTAGCCCTGTGCCGGGGATGCGGGAATGTCCAAAAGAGAGTCCCCGTTGTTTGAGTAGATGCTTTAGTGCAGAAATGGAGCCAACAGCTTTCAGTGCCGAGCGCAGTGCATCCACCTCCCCTTGCAAACCCTCTTCCCCTGCCCAAAGCCGAACAAAAGTATTCGGAGTCACATTTGCAATTGCCGAGATAAAGCCATCTGCCCCTAATCGACGCCCTTCAGACGCAAAAGAATCGCTGGCGGCAAAAACGACCCCGTTTTGCCCAAAACGGCGTACCTGCTCCGCGATCCGATCCGCTTTACCGGAAGAGTCTTTCGCACCGACGATAATCCCTTCCGCAAGTAACTTCTCCAAGCAGTCTATCCCAATCTCATTGGCGGCATATTGGGGAATATTGTAGGCAAAAAGAGGCAGGTTTGTGGCATTGTGAACGTTGGCATACCATTGGAATAGGGCTTGCTGAGTGGCAGGATAGTAGATGGGAGTGGGCAAAAAGACAGCGCTGACTCCTGCATCTTCCGCAATGCGGGCAAGATTTGCTGTCTGCGCCTCTCGTAATGCCCAGATACCCGCAATCACAGGAATTCGCCCCTGTGTCGCTTCCACAGTGGCGATTATGACCTGTGCCTTCTCCTCTTCCGAAAGATAGAGAAACTCACCGGTGGTTCCCGCAGGACACAACCCCACGACTCCTGCCTCTATAAGCCACTGAACCTGCGCTCGAATAGCTCCCGTGTCCACTCTGTCTCCGCTATCAAAGGGAGTGAGTGTTGCGACATAACACCCTCGAAATTTTGCTTTCGCCTCTGCTCCAGTCATGTCCTCTCCTTCATGGTTGTGTTTAGTGGAGAGAGTATACCTCGAATTATTGACTTGCCCCAACCCTAACGCTCTTCTGAAGTGGTGGCTTGCTACCCATCAAGGCGAGAGCATAGCACTGAGACAAAGCAAAAACAGGCTCCCTCTGACATTTCGGGGGGAGCCTGTTTGCGTTTTGTACACGAGAGAGTAAAACTACTCTTGGTCTCGGTGTTTTGGAGCGTTTCCAGACCGGAAGTGCGTCTCTTTGGAGAGAAGTTCATCCAGTTTCGATTTGGTTGTTGGGCTAATCTTCTTTTTGTCAGGGTCTCGTTTTGCCTGCTCTTCGGGCGTGTTGAAGTTACGCAACGCGGTGTCTGCTTCCATTTTGGGTTTGAGCCAAAGGAAGTAGCCAAAGAGAAGAACTACGATGACAACCACCGGAATGACAAGGGCAGGATTAACCTGAGTCCCCTTTGCCTTATTCAAGAAATTATCATTCGCCATAGTTGGGAATCTGCTCCTGTTTCAAGCGTTATTCGACGCCCTGTGGAACCTGATCGACGCTCCACCATTCGCCTTTGATCTGGGAAGGCTTAAACCATTTGGCATGGCCATCGAGCCAGCCGAGATTCATCCCCTTAGAGTAGCGATGAGGCTCTTTGACGAGAGAGCTGTTATCGACTGCGGAACCGCCCGTGAGAAAAAGCTGGGCAATCGATTCACTGCCATCAAGTTCAAGTGAAGAGGCAGCAGCTCTGGCTTCTGCATCACTCGCAACGAGTGCCTCTAGGTTTGCCCACTGGTTCAAGCCCCACTGATAGATAGAGGAGTTTGAGTCGTGGAACCAAATGGTACTACCAGGCGCGACTGCCGAGGCGAGAGCCACAGGAGACTGCCATGGTGCAAGAACACCTACACCATTTTGACAACGTCCGTTGTTCCAGTTTCCGGGTGGAGTTCCGCCGCCATTTCCCGCGCCATCCCAAGGCGTCCCATAGTCGTCGTTGGAGGAGTTCACATTAATGCCATAACCGAAGTAGGGAACATCGGCACGGTTCGGGCTAGTGAAGACATCCATATTCTTGACAATACCTTCGCCAAAAAATCGGGGTTTTGTAACAAGAAAGAGGGCTTATGGAGTACCGTTA
>CAMCUQ010000130.1 GCA_945878775.1 Chthonomonas calidirosea | reverse complement strand
TTCTGGAGGAGTGCCAACAGCAAGGGAAGATCATCCATGCGTTCGGTGAGAAAATCAGAGTTTGGTGTCTTCATGCGGGAGAGAGTACCCGCAGAAGGACGCTTTGTTCAAATCTTTGATTTCACTCCAAAAATGAGCGAACTGAGAGTATCAAGACATTGGTGGTGGGGATTTTAGCGACATTATGGCGGGAGTCGATCACTGCATCGAATTGGGTATTGCAGACCCCGAACGCCTTGGGGTAATGGGTGGTTCTTATGGTGGGTTTATGACCAACTGGGCAATAGGGCACACAAATCGGTTTCGTGCCGCTATCTCGATGTTTGGCATCTTCAACCTGCAAACCGACTATGCAAACTCCGACTTTCCGCGCTGGGACTACGAGTATCTTGGCGGCTGGTACTGGGAAGTGCCAGAGCTATATCGGCGTCTCTCTCCGGGAACCTATGTGCAGAACATCCAGACCCCCACGCTCATTCTACATGGAGATGCAGACAACAACACCTTCATCAGCAACTCGAAGGAGATGTACCAAGCGTTACGACATCGGGGCGTGACCGTACAGTTTGTCCACTACCCCCGCGAGGGGCATGGAGTGCGTGAGCCAAACCACAAACTCGACGAGGTGCGCCGTAGCCTTGCCTGGATGGACCACCATCTGAGACATAAGGGGGAGGAGGCAAAGCGGTATCGCTTGCGTGACCTCATTCCTAGCCCGTCAGGAACTCTTGAGCTCTCCGTGCTGAGTTGTGAGCAGGGGCACTACTTGGGAACCCCGGCGGAGAACAAGGAAACCCCCACAACGCTTTGGGAGATCGAATTCACTCTACACAAAAAAGAGAACGACAAAACGACTCCTCCCCTGCGCTTTTCACTCTCCGATGTACGGCTGTTCTCTCAAGACGACACAGAGTCGGCGATCACTCCGATAGGGGTTCCTGTCAAGGCATCGGGTGGGAAAGTGCTTATCGAAGGCGAGAACCTGCACCTCGATATGAACCCGAACCCCAAAACAGGAGAGTGGGCGTTTGGGTGTATGGTCGTCTTGCGTTTGCCAAAGCAAGGAGGAGAGTATCTCCTCTATATCGCCGACTTTCCACCTGTCACCCTTCTCTTGGGTGGTAAAGAGGAGGAGAAGGAGAGCGAAGAGAGGTAGTGCCGTATTGTGCAAATGCGTTCTCCACAGAAACCCATCATAGTGTCCCTGCTCTGGGCAGGCTCTATCTTCTTCACCTCCTCCTTCTACATATCGAGCAGCATGTGGATAGGTTTCGTCTCACGCTTTCTGCCAACGGAGGGTTAGCGAAGCGGTTTTCACCTCTTCTGGACAGAGTATGTCTTCTTCATCGTGAAGGGGTGGCACGTTGCCGAATACACGATTCTGGCGAGTCTGCTCCTCATGATCTTCAAAAGAGGGCTAGGCTGGAACCTTAAACGTGCCATTTGGGTCGCGGGGCTGCTCTGCTTCGTCTATGCCTCCTCTGATGAGTGGCATCAGACATTTGTACCGCCCCGTGACGGTTGCTTTCGAGATGTGATGATCGACATGATCGGAGTGACTCTCGCCTCTCTTTGGTTTTGGAAGCGGAACAGCAAAACACCTCACACTGAGGCTTCTTCAACTACCTCTGCAAAAATTTAATAATGATTCGCAAATAGGGCTTGACAGCCCATTCTGGCTATGTTAAGATAGAGTTGTTCTGATTTAGAATTTTCCTCACGTCAACGAGATGCGTCATCGTAGCTAAGAGAGTCGAGCCTCCGATTCTCCGATAAAGACACACGTTGTGAAGGAAAGCCTCATAGCTCCCTCAATAATACAAAATTGGTGGCTTAGACTTCTAAGCCACCAATTATTTTGCCTTTAGAGAGGAGTGTGACTTTTTTCACTCCCCAAACTCCAAGATTCTTAGCTCTCCTATGACACCATTTCGATCTCGATTGCGTATACCCGTGCAGAGGTGATTTTGCAAAGAAGGCAGGACTTCGGCGCACTTCTCACGAATATTCGATTTGTATAAGGGGTGTAAACCCATGTCCACTTTTACTTTGGAAAAGAGGCGTATGGCGGCTCTCAATCTCTCTAATGAGACCTATCTCGATAAAGTCTATGGGTGTTGGCTCGGTAAAAGCGTCGGGCTGACACTGGGCGCAAACATGCGCGGGCAACTGACACCGGGTTACCTTCAGTTCTATAACCCTGTTCCGGGGCAACCCGTCGCCAGTATCGCCCTCGACTTCCCTCTCGTATGGCTCCATACACTTGAAGAAGTGGGGAGCAGCCCCGTGCCTGAAGACCTCGCTTTAGCGTGGTTAGAGCATTTGGACTATACGCAAGAGGAGTTGGGCTATGCTGCCCTGAATCTGCAACGGGGATTGCCTCCGCCTTCGTCTGGCGCACACTCAAACTGGTTCCGTGACGGCTCTTTGGGAACAATGCGTGCCGATTTTTGGGCAATGATCGCGCCGGGAGCTCCGCAACTTGCCGCCTCCTATGCCTATCAAGACGCCAGCATAGACCATGCGGAGGAGGGGGCGTGGGCAGCGATGTTCCTCTCCGCGATTGGGAGTGCCTGCTTCTTTATCTCCGATGTCTTTACGCTGCTCACCATTGGGCTTGCCATGATACCCCGCACCTGCCGAACGGCACGCGCCATCAAAACCGCGCTTTTGGCGGGGCAGAAGGGAGCCTCTTGGTTCGAAGCACGCGAGCGCGTTCTCATTGAAGTGGGAAGCAAAAACTTCTCGGATGTGGCGCAGAACATGGGCTTTTTTACCATTGGGCTACTCTATGGAGCCGATGACTTTGCAACCTCCCTCACCGCAACTGTGAACTGTGGCTACGATACCGAGGCAACAGGGGCAATGATGGGAGCCATTATGGGTATCCGATTGGGACACTCTGCCCTCCCTCAAGAGTGGACACGCCCCATTGGGGATATTCTTATTCCGGGAATGGGCTTACACGATCTGGAGGCGCCTCTCCAACTCTCCCAGATTGCCGAGCGCACCGTCGCCCTTGGCAAGCGTGTGATTGCTGAACGTAGTATCGATCTTGAACTCACAGATGCCAGTGCCATTGCTCCTGTAGAGCCTGAACCTATCGCAGAACTATTGCCCACTCCAGAACCATTGCCCATCCCTGAACCGTTACCAGAACCCATTTCTCAGCCTGAACCACTCCTTGAGCCTCTACCTGAAGAGGAGACGCCTACTGTTCCCGATGTGGCAGAGGCGATGGCAGAGGCACTTTCAATACCCCAAGAAGAGGCTTCTACCCCGAAACCGGAGCCTGCAACGGAACCAGAGCCCACATCAGAGCCAGAACCTGCGCCACCACCCTCTATTCTGGACGCGATTCCTTGGGCAGATAACTCTCTCATTAAGCCCCTGCTTGTTCTGAACCCGAACTCACAGATTCATACCGCGCAAGACTATCAGATCGTGCTTAACGCGGGCGATAGCCCCGCTATCGGGTATGGGCAGTACAAACTTGTCTCCCTCTCGGTACAAAATAGAGGGGGCGATCCCTTTGTCGGAACGATTAGCCTAACAGCTCCACATGGCTGGCAGGTGACTACCCCGCAAGGATTGGGGCAACGGCAGTATATGGCTGCACAGGGGGGCAGTTTCTATGGCGAATTTACGCTCTTTGTCACCGAAGATGAGAGCAAGATAGAGATAGCAAACTCTCTCTTCGCTCGCTTCAAACCCGAAAAGGGCGATCCCTTCGACGCTGAGTTTCTGCTGTTGGGAGCCTCTTGCTGGTGGGCAGTGGGTCCCTTTGCCAATTTCGACGGTGAGGGCTTTGATCGTACCTATCTGCCAGAGGAGCGTTCCGGTTTGCATGAGAGTTATATCGCCCGCACAATGCAACAAGTGCGCTGGGAAAAATATAGCTTTCCGGAAACGGTACTCGATCTGGAGTCCCTCTTTCGTAGCTCATCGGGCATCTGTTATGGGCAGACTATTCTGCGTAGCCCCACAAACTGCCTTGCGCGACTCATGGCGAACACAAATAGCGGAGTCAAAGTCTGGCTGAATGGCGTATTGGTTTTTCGACGCCATCACCGGGAAGTATTTCGTCCTCTCCTTGGTAGCGGCTCTTGGTCCGTGGATGTGGAGCTAAAGGCGGGGGATAACATCGTTATGGTGAAGTGGGTACGGGGCAGTGAGCCTCTCTCGTTCAGCCTGACGGTGAGTGATCGCACGGGGCATAGCATTCCAGAGATTGGGAACACCTCTTGGTAACCCGAAGAGCACTAAAAGGAGTATCTTATGTCTGAAGCCGCAACTTTTCTTTCTGTTTTCTCTATTGGGGATTGTGATGTG
Organism: Chthonomonas calidirosea; assembly: GCA_945878775.1. Classification (GTDB taxonomy): domain Bacteria; phylum Armatimonadota; class Chthonomonadetes; order Chthonomonadales; family Chthonomonadaceae; genus CAIJLM01. Next base: position 303 of record CAMCUQ010000130.1, on the reverse strand, counting down.
AACGCGCTACCCGTGAAGGAGATTGGTCCCGCTGTCGGTTACTATACGCAGGTTCTTGGCTTCCATGTGGTGGAGAAAGAGGCTGAGCGTGCCACCCTCAAACGGGGCGATGTGCAGATAGGTTTGGCACAAAACGGGGCAGACCCAGAGCAAGCGAGTTGCTACTTTGGGGTCGATAACGTGGAGGCACTGCATCAAGAGTTGTCAGCAAAGGGGATCGAGCCTTCTCCGATAGGCACAGACACCCACGGAGGGAAGCAGTATCGAATCTTCTTCGCCAAAGAGCCTTATGGCGTCTGTTTC
>CAMCUQ010000129.1 GCA_945878775.1 Chthonomonas calidirosea | reverse complement strand
GCCAACCTACTGCGGCTCAACTTTGTCTCGGCGACAGAAGAGGCAATCAAAACCGGAATAGCGATTTTGGCAGAGGTGATACACAGTGCCTAGAATGCGACAAGCAGAATGACAAATGGAGCAGTATTGGGCATACTTTGTGCCGGAAGCTATCTGCTCGGCTCATTGCCCTTTGGGTTGTGGGTCGCCAAGAGGTTGAAGGGAATCGATATTCGCCAGATGGGGAGTGGGAATATCGGCGCAACGAATGTCGGGCGTGTTTGTGGACCTGTGGCAGGAAGTTTTGTGTTTGCATTAGATGTTCTGAAGGGCTTACTGCCTCCTATCATTGCCCGCGCCCTGAACCTAGAGTCGCATTGGCAGATACTCTGCGCCCTGCTTGCCATGCTGGGGCATACCTGCTCCATTTGGCTAAAATTTAAGGGAGGGAAGGGGATCGCAACAGGGTTAGGCACATTTTTGGGTACCGCTCCCCCTGTGGGAGGCATTGCGCTTGCGCTTTGGGTATTGGTGGTGCTTGTGACCCGCTATATCTCCATCGCCTCCATGCTTGCCGCTATCGCTCTTCCCGTTCTCACTCCCTTCTTCTATCCCAATGACCCCTATCGCTTGGCGTTCGCGCTTGTGGCGTGCCTGATTGCGAACTATAAGCACTTGCCAAACCTCAAACGCTTGCGTGCGGGGACAGAGCCAAAGATCAGGCTTCCCTGGGTGAAGTCGTGATGCCGCGCACCAACGAACCCTCTACAGGCAGTCTTTGGGAAGAGTACTCGGAAGTCGCCATTGCCGATGTGGTGGTTGATGTAGAGGCTCCTGAACTGCACGACTCCTACTCCTATCGTATTCCCGACGCGCTGCTGAACACGCTTCAGCCCGGCGCGTGTGTGCATATCCCCTTTGCAGGGCGTGATGTGCTTGGCTATGTGCTGGAGTGCCGTAAACTTCCCCTCTCCGATCCCCTCACTCCTCGCCTTAAAGAGATTATCGCTTTGGTGCATGAGACGGTCACCATTAACTCTGAGCAACTCCATATCGCCCGTTGGATTGCAGAGAACTATGTGTGTGATCTACTCTCTGCAATCCGTTGTGTCGCCCCTGCGTCGTTGGGGTCCCGTGTGGTGACGATGGCACGGCTCCATGACCCCGATGTGCGGGGAATTCATGTGGGAAACTCAATGCCGCAGGCGCATATCGTGGAGACCCTGCGGAGTTTGGGGGGGGCGGTGGAGGTTGAGGAGTTGCGGGAGACGGCACACCTCCCCAATTTCCAAAGTGCCTATTCTGCTCTACTCAAAAAGGGGATTATCGACGAAACGCGTGATGTCTCTCGCCCGCGCACGGTGTTTAAGACGGCAAAAGGGTACACACTCGGCGCTGTGGCAGACACCATCACGCTGGGGAGGCGTACCGAACGACAGCAGAAGGTGCTGGACGTTTTGGCGATGTGGAGCCGAGAGCGAACCGAGCCGATGAGCGGTGATATGCTCTTGAAAGCCTCTGGCGAGACTCCTGCGATACTGAAGGCTTTGGAGAGTAAGGGGCTTATTCTTGCGGTAGAGATCAAGGTGCGCCGCGCCCCCGTTACTGCGTCTGAACAGCGTAGCATTGCTCCCCAACTCAGCGAGGGGCAGTTTTTGGCAACAGAGACTCTGAGGTACTGTACCGAGACCCGTGAGTTCCTGCCGGTCTTGCTCTTTGGGGTGACGGCGAGTGGAAAGACGGAGGTTTATCTCAATGCTATCTCCAATGCCGTAGAGCAAGGGAGAACCGCTATCGTCCTGCTCCCTGAGATCGCACTGACGGCGCAGGTGGTGGATGTCTTTGTGGGGCGTTTTGGGGATCGGGTTGCGGTGCTACACTCACGACTCTCTGAGGGAGAGCGACACGATGAATGGCGCAGAATGCAGGAGGGAACGGCGCGTATTGTGGTGGGGGCACGCTCTGCTATCTTTGCCCCTCTTCAGGATGTGGGGCTGATCGTTGTCGATGAGGAGCATGAAGCCTCCTACAAACAGGAGAAGACACCCCGCTATAATGCGCGGACTCTTGCGCTGGAACGGGGCAGGATGAGCAAAGCGACGGTGGTTTTGGGGAGTGCAACGCCCTCTTTGGAGAGTTACTACCTGAGCTACAACCCTACGAATCCTCCCGCCACTGCTGTGAAGGAGTTTCTTGCGGTACGAGAGAAACAGATTGGGGATCGGTATCTGCGTATTGAGATGAAGGAACGCATTGATAACCGCCCTTTGCCTATCGTGCAGGTTATCGACCAAAGGGAGGAGTTTAAGCACCATCGCGCTCTCTTTTCCAATTTGCTCACGGAGGCGATACGGGATCGAATAGCCCGAAAACAGCAGACGATCCTCTTTCTTAATCGACGCGGCTATGCTCAGTTTGTGCTTTGTCGTGACTGTGGCTATGTGGCACGGTGCCCTCATTGCGCCGTTTCACTTGCGTTTCATCTTGGCGATAGGGCTTTGCATTGTCACCACTGCGAATATGTGGGGCGTCCTCCCTCCATTTGTCCCGACTGTAAGGGGATGCGGATTAAGGCGTTTGGTTTGGGAACCGAGAAGGTGGAGGAGGAGGTGATGCGCCTCTTTCCAGAGGCACGAGTTGCCCGCATGGACAGAGACACGACGGCAACGAAGGGGGCGCATGGGCGCATTCTTCGAGAGTTTCGTTCGGGAGAGGCGGAGGTGCTTATTGGGACTCAGATGGTGGCGAAGGGGCTTGACTTTCCCAATGTGACCCTCGTGGGGGTTATTAGTGCCGACACGGCTATCAATATGCCAGACTTTCGTGCCGCAGAGCGCACCTTCCAACTGCTGACTCAGGTGGCAGGGCGTGCGGGACGTGGCTCTCAACTCGGTGAGGTGTTCATTCAGACCTTTAGCCCGGATCATTACGCGGTTCAATCCGCCATTTTGCACGACTACGAGTCGTTCTATCGGCAGGAGATACTATTTCGGCGAGAGTTACGCTATCCTCCGTTCTCACGTTTTGCGAATCTCATTTGTGCAAACCCGGATCAAAAACGGGCAGAGATGGTGGCGCAATCTCTCGCGAAGGCTTTGCAGGAGGTGGCTCCCTCGGATGTGGAGATCATCGGTCCCGCTGAGGCTCCTCTGGCGCGCTTGAAGAACCTGTTTCGGTTCCATGTTGCGCTTCGGGCAGGGTTGGACGCTCCTTTAGCGGCTGTTGTGCGCTCCGCGTTGGAACGGCTTCTACCCGCCGAACGCATGAGTATCCATATCGACATGGACCCGCTGAGTATGGCGTAGTATAAGAGAAGGTTTTTCTGGGAGATGGGAGAAGGAGAGGGCGATGCTTAACAAGATTCTGATCGGAATGGCTTTCTTGGGACTTATGGGGCAAACCCCACAAAAGCAAGAGGGGCTGAAGTTTCATGCGCCTCCGCGCCCTTTGGCGGCGGGGGCAGTGACGCACGACTGGAAGAGTTTTCTGGGTCCCACACGAAACGGTATTTCGACGGAAAGACCACTTCGTAAGCAGTTTAACCACAAGGCTCCCCCGATAGTCTGGGAGGTTCCCAAAGGGGAGGGGTACGCAACGCCATCGGTGGTGGGGGATCGGGTGCTCCTTTTGCATCGTCTGGGAGATAAAGAGGTCGTTGAGTGCCTGAATGCGGAGAACGGGCAGAGGTTTTGGAAATTCGCCTACGCAACGACTTATGAGGATCGCTATGGATTTAACGGGGGACCTCGCTGTCAGCCGATAAGTGACGGAGAGCGAGTCTATACTTTAGGTGCGGAGGGCAAACTCCACTGTCTCAAACTGACGACGGGCGCGCTTATCTGGAAGCGAGACATTCTGCAAGAGTATCACCTAAAGCAGAACTTCTTTGGGGTGGGGGCAACTCCGCTTTTGGAGGGCAATCTGCTGATTATGAATGTGGGAGTGGAGGCGGGACCCAGTGTTGTGGGACTCGATAAACTGACGGGAAAGCAGGTGTGGGGTGCAGGGAAAGAGTGGGGACCCAGTTATTCCTCTCCTAGCGCTGCCACGGTGCATGGAAAGCGACGCGTCTTTGTGTTTGCAGGGGGAGAGAGCCGACCCGCGACGGGAGGGCTGTTCTGCATCGATCCTGCGAATGGGAAAGTGGATTTCCAACTGCCGTGGCGAGGAAGACGCTACGAATCTGTGAACGCCTCCTCTCCCTTAGTGATCGGAAATAGTGTCTTTATTTCAGAGTGCTACGGAATGGGCGGCACACTCCTCGATATTCAGCCAGACTTCTCCTTCAAGCACGCTTGGGAGACGAAGGCTCTCAATACCCATTTTATGACGGCGATCTATAAGGACGGCTACCTGTACGGACTCGATGGACATGGACCCCGTAATGCACCACTGGTCTGTATCGATGCGAAGACTGGCAAGGAGATGTGGCGCAACGATCCCGATTGGGAAGAGACGATCAAGACGCCCGAAGGGGTACGCAAAGTCAACCTCTCTCCGGGCTTAGCTTCGTTGATGCTTGTGGATGGGCAGGGTCTTATGCTAGGCGAGTATGGGCATTTGGTGTGGCTAGACCTGAATCCGAAGGGATATCAAGAGACGGAGAGAACCACTCTTTTCTTGGCTGGCGAGACGTGGGGTATGCCCGCATTAAGTCGCGGGCTACTGTATCTTTGCCAAAATAACAAGGGGGTTGATGGGAGCATGGCACGCCTGATTTGTTACGATATGCGCGGGGAGGCGAAGTAGTCAGCGATAGGGGAGTGCTTCTGGTATACTATACACATCGAATGAAATGG
>CAMCUQ010000128.1 GCA_945878775.1 Chthonomonas calidirosea | reverse complement strand
TCGCACCCGGATATTATGCGGATATAACGATATACGATCCGAAAACCATTACCGATAGCGCCACTTTTGAAACTCCCCACCGCTATGCAAACGGGGTTGAATATGTGTTTGTGAACGGAAAGTTGGCTTTTCAAAACGGTGCACCAATTACGACAAGAAACGGGCGCGTTCTGCGCCCAGCAAGGCACTCATAACCGAACGAAGGAAAACCGAAGATGATTGATCGCTACACAACCCCCGAAATGCAGAGTCTTTGGAGCCCACAAAACAAGACCCAATGTTGGCTCGATGCGGAGATCGCTGTATGCGCTGGGTTGGAGCATTTTGGAGAGATTCCTGCGGGAACCACACAAAAGATTCGTGAAGGCGCAAAGTTCGATCTCGTCCGCATGGCAGAGTTAGAGAAAGAGACGCGCCACGACGTTATGGCGTTCGTGAAGAACGTTGCGGAGAACTTGGGTGAAGAGGGACGCTATGTTCACTATGGCGTTACCTCCTACGACATTGTTGATACGGCTCTTGCGCTACTGCTAAAAGACGCCACACAGCAGGTTATTGAGCGTGCTAAAGGGCTGAGAGAGGTGATTCGTCGCCGCGCGAGGGAGCATAAAGACACCCTGATGATAGGTCGAACGCACGGTATCCACGCGGAGCCTATTACGTTTGGCTTCAAACTAGCGACTTGGCTTGACGAGATGAACAACAATATCGAACGCTTGGAGCAGGCGAAAACCTCTATCGCCGTTGGCAAGATTTCTGGAGCGGTGGGAACCCATGCAAATATTAGCCCAGAGGTCGAGGCGTATGTTTTGAATGGTCTGGGCTTGGGTGTTGCACCCATCTCAACTCAGATCGTCGCACGAGATAGGCATTCCCAACTCATAGCGGCATTGGCGATCACGGCGAGTTCCTTGGAACGCTTTGCGACGGAGATTCGGAACCTTGCTCGCACCGAGATACGGGAGGTACAGGAGTACTTCGCGCAGGGGCAGAAGGGTTCGTCCGCGATGCCCCACAAACGCAACCCGTGGAACTGTGAGACCGTGAGCGGCTTGGCGCGGGTGGTTCGTGGCAATCTTGGTGCGATGCTGGAGAGTATGGCTACGTGGCATGAGCGGGATTTGACCAATAGTAGTGTGGAGCGGATCGTTCTGCCAGACACCACGACTTTGGTTGACTGGATGCTCGCGAAATTTACCAATATCCTCGACACGCTTCTCGTCTATCCTGAGAACATGCAAAAGAACTTGGAATTGATGGGGGGGCTCGTTTGCTCTGAGCAGATCATGCTTGCTTTGATAGCGACTGGCTTGAGCCGCGAAGAGGCGTATGGCGTTGCCCAACGCAATGCGGCAAAGGCGTGGTCTGGGGAGCCGTTCCGCACCGCGATTGAGAACGATCCCATTGTCATAGAGCGTTTGTCGGCACAAGACATCGAACACTGCTTCGACATTCGTTATCATCTCAAGCACTTGAAGCACACTTTTGAGGTGTTGGATATTTAGGCTATCTAAGAGCAGTCTTTTGTCGTAATTTCGACCCGAAGTGTTTATTGTGTGTGCTACTTAATAGTAGAGGAGTGGGTACGCAAAAATGAATGGAACTCTTCAAGATTGGCTCACTAGCCAGATAGGTTCGCTACATCAGCAGAATTTGTATAAGCCTTTGCTGGTGCTTGAATCGGCATCCGACGCCCGAATTACCGTGAATGGCAAGTCAAACGTTATCAATTTGGCGAGCAATAACTATCTTGGCTTGGCAAACCATCCCAAACTAAAGCAGGCAGCGATAGAGGCAGTCGAACGCTATGGGGCAGGGGCGGGAGCAGTGCGAACGATTATCGGTAATATGAGCCTTCATGCCGAGCTTGAGAAGCGGATTGCCGAGTTTAAGCACGTCGAAGCGTCCCTCGTTTTCCAAAGTGGATTTACGGCAAACGCTGGCGTTATTCCCACTATCACCGATGGGGACGATGCCATTATTACGGATGAGCTAAACCATGCGAGCATTATCGATGGGGTTCGGCTCTCGAAGGCGGCGCGTAAAATCTACAAACACAACGACCTGAATGCGCTGGAAGAGGCTCTCAAAGAGACGCAAAATGCCAAAAAACGGTTAATTATCACCGACGGAGTCTTCTCTATGGATGGTGACATTGCGCCCTTGCCCGGCATTATCGCTCTCGCGGAGCAGTACAATGCTGCGGTTATGGTCGATGACGCACACGGCTCTGGTGTCCTGGGCGGGGGGCGGGGAACTGCGTACCATTTTGGGGTTCACCAGAAAATCGATATTCAACTGGGAACCCTTTCCAAAGCCGTTGGGGTGATGGGGGGATATATTGCGGGGAGCAGTCGCTTGATCGATTGGCTGACGCAGAGGGCAAGACCGTTCCTCTTTAGCACTGCACACCCTCCTGCGGTTGTGGCTGCTGTCATCGCCGCGCTTGACCTCATGGAGCACGATCCATCTTTTACGGAGCGGCTCTGGGAAAATACCCGCTATTGGAAAGAGAATCTACAACGCCTTGGCTACGATACGGGCATCTCTGAAACGCCTATCACCCCTGTTATGGTGGGAGATGAAGGACAGGCTTTGGCTCTCCAACGTGCACTATTGGAAGAAGGAGTACTCGCCCTTGCCATTGTCTTTCCCACTGTCGCACGTGGTAAAGCCCGTATACGGACGATGCCGAGTGCCATGCACTCCCGCAAAGACCTTGATGACGCTCTTGAGGCGTTTGAGAAGGTGGGAAAGCGATTAGGTATTCTTTAAGTGAACCCTTGAAAGGCACACAATGCACCTCTTTCGAAGCCTCAAAACAACGCTTTTCGTCTGTGCAGTGATTCTAGGTTCTTCGGCTCTATGCCGGGCTGAGGAGGAGAGAATTATTCTTCAGGGCAAGGAGACCCGCACTTTTGAGCAGATGGTCGATGCTCTCAGTCAGGCAGCTGTCGTTGTTGTGGGAGAAGAACACGATCACAAACAGGGGCACGCCTTGGAGCTCGAGATATTCAAAGGTCTTTTTGCAAAACACGCTCTGATGATCTTTTCATTGGAGATGTTTGAGCGGGATGTGCAACTTGTGTTGGACGAGTATCTCTCAAATCAGATATCCAAGTCGAGTTTTCTAGCCGCCTCTCGTCCGTGGCAAAATTATGCGACGGACTATGCTCCACTCATCGAGTTTTGCAAGGACAATTACTTGCCCGTTTTAGCCGCAAATGCACCTCGGCGGTATGTCAGTATTGCCAGCCGTATGGGGCAATCGGCATTGCTGAAGCTTTCCAAGCAAGCGCGTTCCTATCTTGCCAAGCTTCCCTACTCTATGGTGTTGCCGCCGGAGTATGATCGCGCCCTTACCGATGTGTTCAGTAACCATGGCGCGGCGAGTAATGCGATGCTGCCTCAGTTTCCAAAAGAGGGTCAAGCCCTTTGGGACGCGACTATGGCGGATTCGATACTGCGTGGTCTCAAGACTTACGGTCGGATTCCCATTATGCAGATCAATGGCTCTATGCACAGCGATTATGGATATGGACTAGTGGACAGACTTCGCAAAGCAGACCGCAAAATAAAGGTGATGATCGTTTCCATTAAGCGAGATAAAGCCTTTCCAAACATCGATCCCGCGCAGTATGACAAGGTCGGTGATTTCGTAATCGTAACGAAAGACGATACCAAAAAAGAGGAGAAGTGAGAGAGCAATCTCATTCACTTCTCCTCGAAAACAGAGGAATGAGAGACAGGGAATCACTTACGCTTGGCAATAGCCTCACGTAGCCCTATTATCCCATCCATCCCCTCCAATGCCTGTAACGTAGAACCCTTGAGTGCTTCCCCGATGGGTTCTCTTCGTCCGCCAATATGTGTTGAGAGGAACGCTTCCACCACTGCCCAGAACGATATGCTATTCTCCGGTTGTTGGAAGCCGTGCCCCTCATTTGGGTAAAGAATATACGAGACAGGGAGATTCTTTTGCTTCATCGCCTTCACGATTTGGTCGCTCTCCTGTTGCTTTACGCGGGGATCGTTTTTGCCTTGCCCGATGAGCAATGGACGCTGAATTTTGTCCGCTTTGAAGAGAGGAGACCGCTCTTCAAGAAGCTTGCGCCCTTCGGTTGTTTCGGGGTCACCAATACGGTCCTTCAGCATGGGAAGCATTGGCATCCAGTAGGCAGGAACGTTGCGAAGTAGGGTGACGAGGTTGGAGGGACCCACGATATCGACACCACAGGTGAACTTGTCTGGTGTAAAGGTTAAGCCAACGAGAGTGGCGTACCCGCCATAGCTCCCGCCCATAATGGCGATTTTGGTTTCGTCTGTGTAGCCTGCTTTGATAAGCCAATCGGTGGCATCGATCAGGTCGTCGTGCATTTTGCCTGCCCATTCGTGGTTTGCGGCGTTGGAGAACCCCTTGCCAAATCCGGTTGAGCCTCGGTAGTTTACCGAAAGAACCGCATAACCTCGGTTGGAAAGCCACTGGTGCAACCCATTGTAACCCCAATCATCTCGTGCGTAGGGACCTCCATGTACCAAAAGAACGGTTGGCAGAGGTTTACTCGGTTTCTGAGTGATGTGACTGGGTAGAGTGAGGTAGGAGACGAGATTCAGCCCGTCCCGTGCCTTAATGTTCACGGGGCGCATTTTTGCCAGTTTCACGCCCTCCAATGCCTTGCGATTGACGTAGAGAAATTTTGCCTTTTTAGTTTTGCGGTCGTACAAGTACACCTTTATTGGGGCGTTGTCTGTGACAATGTCAACGATCCATTTGCTATCGTCTAGCGTTCGAGAAGAGACATTGATCTCGCCTTCAGCAACACGTT
>CAMCUQ010000127.1 GCA_945878775.1 Chthonomonas calidirosea | reverse complement strand
ATCACAAGCACGGTCAGCCTCTCGTTTATCGGTGGTATCATAGCCATATTGCTTCCAGGCTATCTTCACTTCTCCCCACTCTAGAGGCTCGAAGGGTTTCTCTCCCTTGTGCGCTTCCTCTCTGATTCCTTGAATCGCACTTAGTCCGAGGAGAGTTTGTATTGGAATGGAATGAGACATGGTGGATAGTAACGGGGAGTGTTCTATTGCTTGCGCTACGGCTGTGCCTATACCGGGTACTTTTCTGCCGATATGAAGTATTTTCTGCATTCCCTTGAGCGATAAATGGTACACGGCATGAGAGACCAAGAGGCTGATCATAGTTGGGTGTCTCTGTTCCGCGAGGCGTGCGAGCAGTAGCCCTTTCGTTTGATTCTTTATGGCGTCTGCATACTTGTGTTGGGCAAGCAGGAGTGTGGTGCGTGCCAGTATCCATCGGGCTTGTGAGCGTATAATTGCATGTGGCAGAGGGTCAAGATACGGCGTAGAAGTCCACTGTATTGGGGCGCTATTGGAGGGACAGGAAAGCCCTTTTTCGATAAGGCTCCACAGGTCTTCACATCTTTGAAAGAGCGCAATGGCTTTCTGGGTATCCTGTGGCGTTGGGAGTTCCCATGAGACTAGACGATGATGAACGAGATACATATCATCCCCAATCACCTCTTTGTTTTCTCGTTTGCTGAACTCGGTAAGGTAGGTCGCAAGGTTTTGAGAGGCTGGCACCGCCTTCTCTTCTAGGTCTTTGGGAGAAAGCGGTAGCCCTGCCTGTCTTGCCAGTGTTCTTTCCTCCTCCAGAAATCTTTTCGCCTCTGCCTGTTGTGGGGTGAGTTGTTGTGCAAAACTACTGCCACACATCACGAAGCTACAGGTGACCAAAACCGCAATCGAGAGTGACTTTGTCATGGGATACACTCTCCTTTCATTCATTCCTACGAAAGCCAAATCACGCCGTTTCACAAACAAAAAAAACAGGCTCTCCTTCCTATTTCGAAGGAGAGCCTGAATCGTTTTCCTGAGTAGGAAACGAACTACATATCGTAGTCCATACCGCCATGTCCACCGCCGGGAGCCGCAGGCTTCTTAGGCTCTGGCTTCTCCACAACGAGGGCTTCGGTGGTGAGGATGAGGCTGGCAATGGATGCCGCGTTCTGTAGGGCAGAGCGAGTCACCTTCACGGGGTCAATGACACCCATGCTGATCATATCGCCATACTCTTCGGTAGCCGCGTTGAAGCCACTTCCCACGGGAAGCTCTTTCACTTTGGATACGACAACACTACCCTCAAATCCCGCATTCTCGGCGATCTGGCGAAGTGGCTCTTCAAGCGCACGGCGAACGATAGCAACACCATGTCGCTCGTCGTCGTTATCTCCCAAGCCTTCCAGAACACTCTGAACTGCCACAAGGGCGACACCACCACCTGCAACGATACCCTCTTCCACTGCGGCGCGCGTAGCGGAGAGTGCATCCTCGAAGCGGTGCTTCTTCTCTTTGAGTTCGGTCTCGGTTGCGGCACCGACTTTGATGACGGCGACACCACCTGCCAACTTGGCAAGTCGCTCTTGAAGCTTCTCTTTGTCGTAGCTGGAATCGGTATCATCGATCTGGCGCTTGATCTGTGCGATACGCCCCATAATGGCTTCTTCGCTGCCAGCACCCTCGATGATCGTTGTCTCTTCCTTGCCAATGATGACTTTCGAGGCTGAACCGAGGAAGGTCAGATCGACGTTCTCCATCTTGATACCGAGGTCTTCGCTGATAAAGCGTCCGTTGGTCAAGATAGCAATATCCTCAAGCATCGCCTTGCGTCGGTCGCCAAAGCCGGGAGCTTTCACTGCCGCGCCGTTGATGATGCCACGTAGCTTGTTGACAACGAGGGTCGCAAGAGCCTCTCCGTCCACATCTTCCGAGATGATTAGGATCGGGCGTCGTTGCTGTGCCACTTTCTCCAAAACCGGGATTAGGTCTGCTGCCGAGGAGAGTTTCTTCTCATGGATAAGGATATAGGGGTTCTCCAGAACCGCCTCCATCCGCTCCGCGTCGGTCACAAAGTAGGGAGAGATATAGCCCTTGTCAAACTGCATACCGTCCACATAGTCTGTGTAGGTCTGTAGGCTCTTGCTCTCTTCTACGGTGATAACGCCGTCTTGTCCGACCTTCTCAATGGCATCCGCAACCAGCTGACCGATCTCTTCGTCATTTCCTGCAATGGTAGCGACATGAGCGACCTTCGTCTTATCACCCCGCACCTCCACAGAGATGGCTTTGAGCTCTGCGATGGCTTTTATGACAGCAAGATCGATACCCTTCTTGACAAGCAAGGGGTTTCCGCCAGCAGACACATAGCGTAGTCCTTCGTTGACTATCGATTGTGCCAGCACGGTTGCGGTTGTGGTTCCGTCTCCTGCCACATCGTTGGTCTTGCTAGCAACCTCTTTGACGAGCTGTGCGCCCAAGTTTTCGTTGGGGTCTTCCAGTTCGATCTCTTTTGCGACGGTGACACCATCTTTAGTGATGGTGGGTGAGCCCCACTTCTTATCGATGACAACATTGCGCCCTTTGGGACCCAATGTCACCTTCACGGCGTTTGCCACCGTGTTCGCGCCACGCTCCAACGCACGACGCGCTTCTTCATTAAATTTTAACTGCTTCGCAGCCATGAGTGTCTCCTTCTTTTTTCAAAGACCGGTCAGAATGCAGAGCATTGTTCGGACGTCCGAAACAGGCTCTTAGGCTTCTACAACGGCGTAAATCTGGTCTTCATCCAAAACAACCACATCTTCGCCCTCAACGGAAACCTCAGTTCCACCATATTTCGAGTATACAACGGTGTCGCCCACTTTAACCGTCAGGGGCTTGATAGTTCCATCGTCCAGAACACGTCCGTTGCCTACTGCGATAACTTTGCCCTCTTGGGGCTTCTTTTTCGCTGTGTCGGGGAGAAAGATGCCACCAGCCGTCTTCTCTTCGCCTTCACTAGGCTTTACGACGACCTTGTCTCGTAGCGGTCGCAATGCCATCGGGATACCTCCTCTGTAGTCTTTCCTCAGAAATGTGACTTCCAAATGGGAGTCTGACTTAGGTTTTGGCACTCTTGTAGTCCGAGTGCTAAAAAGAAGGATACCCTATCTGCCCTCTCCTCTGTCAAGAGCAAACGACAAATTTCCTCAAGATAGAGGAGGGGGAGACTATCCTTTTAAGCCAGTGACAGCGATACCTTGAATAAAGGTCTTTTGGGTGAAAAAGAAGAGGACAAGAACGGGAGCGATCACGATTGTAGATGCCGCCATGAGGAGGTGCCACTGTGTCCCGCCATGCTGGCTCTGATAGAACTGCAAGCCGAGGGAGAGAGTGAAAGTTTTTTGATCCAGTAGATAGATGAGAGGACCCAGAAAGTCGTTCCATGTCTCCATAAAAGTGAAGAGAGCAACGACCGAGAGAGCGGGTTTTGCGAGAGGAATAAGCACTTGGCGAAATATCTGCCACTCCGAGCAACCATCTATCTTGGCGGCTTCCGAAAGCTCAAAAGGAATGGTTCGGAAGAACTGCCGCAAAAGAAAGATATTGAATGCGCCTCCAAACCATGCCGGAACCCAAAGAGGGCGGAAAGTGCCTATCCAACCCAAATTTTTGAACAGTCCATAGATAGGAACCATGATGACAGGAAAAGGAACCATCATGGTGGCAAGGGTGAGTCCAAAGAGAAGGTCACGGAGGGGCCAGCGCATTCGCGCAAAAGCGTAGGCAACAAGGGAATTTGAGCAGACGACACCGGAAACAGCGAGAATACAGATAATCAGCGTGTTGCGCCCATAGACGAGGAACGGGATATAACCCAGCTTGTCGGAGTTATACATGAAAGCATCTTTGAAGTTATGCCACTGGATAGGGCTAGGAATCCATACAGGAGGCTGTTTCATCGTCTGCTCGATGGGTTTGAGAGCAGTAGAAATCATCCAGAGTAGTGGGAAAAGAAAAAGCAATGAGAGAGCCATCAGAACGAGATGGATCATCCATGTCTTTTTAGATTGCTTCTGTTGTCCTTCACGAGCCCCACTCACAGGCGTAACCATGCGTACACAATCCTCCCTCTCAGAGAACAGGGGTTCCTATTTACCAGAGAATTTGCCCTGCTTAATCGCCTCCAGTTTGTCTTCGGAAGCGTTGACTAAATCCTCTAATCCTGCGGTAAGCAGTCCGGGCTGATAGCCGGGAACTCCTGCAAACAGTTTACCTTTTCTGTCGAAGATATAGACTGTGGGGAGCGAGCGCGTCTCGAAAATATCTAAGATGTGGGGAACATCCTTGGCAAGGGCAGTGGGATAGGACATGTTCAGCTCTTTTAGTGCCTGCTGGTACTGTGGCATATCTTCGGGCTTATCGACCGAAATCCCCACGACGATGAGACCTTTCTCTTTTAGCCGTTTGTAGGTTGTATCTAACTCTGGAATACTCATGCGACAGGGACCGCACCACGATGCCCAAAAATCGATCACGACGATCTTACCGCGCAGTGTTGAGAGTGGCACGGGAGGCTTACCAGGATAAGCGGGAATGAGAGGATCATTTGAGTCGTAGTCTTTGGGCTTGCCGGTCTCTTTCGGAGGCTTGAGGTGCGCCCTTTTGGATTCTGCGATTCGAGTGGGGAGTGTTGCTGCATTTACAATAAGAACCAAGACAGCCACGACGAAGAACACCACAATTAACCTTGCGCGTAGATAAGGGGACATAAATAGCTACTCCAAGACGCACTGCCCAAACACTGGGGGCATGCGGGACGGAAACGAGTGGGAAGAAAAGGGGAGGGAGTGCCGCCTCGCGGACTTGAACCACGGACACGGGGATTTTCAGTCCCCTGCTCTACCAACTGAGCTAAGGCGGCATACCAAGAGCATTTTATTTTGACATAGCAACTTCCATTTGTCAAGAAAAATCCCCAATTTCTCTTTCAAATACGATGCTTCTCACGATAATGGTCTCACATATTCAGGATAAAGTAGGTTCCTTTCGAGTGTTTTGTGACACAGTGCCAAAAGCCGGATTGCTTTGTTCTCTCTTTGGCTAGACAACGCTGGCTTCTAGTTTTCCACATTGTACCGCTCCACAATCTGTTTGAGGCTTGCTATGGCGCGGTGTCGGAGCACTCGCACATTGTTTGGAGTGACATCTAGGAGGAGGGCTATCTGCTCGTCTTCCAAAGGGATGTCGGGAAAGAGGGAGTACAATTGTTCGCGCAGTTCTGGCATTGAGCCGATCACCTGCTCCCAAAGCTGAGCTGGAGTCGCGACCAGAGAGAGGATG
>CAMCUQ010000126.1 GCA_945878775.1 Chthonomonas calidirosea | reverse complement strand
TGCCTACTACAGCCTGAAAGAGATGCTCCTCCACGAAGAACTCGATATTGTAGACGTGACCACTTCGGGGTATGAGCAGGGAAGCTGGCACTACGAGCCTGCAATAGAGGCGATTGAGGCAGGAAAGCACGTTCTCGTCGAAAAACCGATCTCACACGACATTCTCGAAGCGCGTGATCTCGTGAAGAAAGCAGCACAACAGAATGTCTACTTGGGCTGCAACCTGAACCACTACTTCACCCCCACGGCGGAGAAGGCGATGGAGTATATGGACGGCGGTCATATCGGGGAACTGGTCTACTGCGTCCACAAAATGGGCTTCAACGGCGGAGAACCACAGAACTACACGGCTCCCAAAGACTTTCGTTGGAAGGGGCTACCCTACAGTCACCTCAAGGCGTTCTTGTCACACCCCTTCAGCGTCATGCGCCATTTTTGTGGTGATGTGACCCACATACAGGCATTTGCAAACCGCCCCGGCTATCGCCGACGCGTTGGAGATGTTATGCTCTCCACGGTCAGCATTCACGTTCGGTTCGCAAACGACTGCGTGGGCTACTTGCTCAGTCAACGGGGCGACTCGCCCTGGGGATTGGGAGGCTGGTGGAGTGTTGAGGTCTCTGGAACACACGGGTGCTTCTGCATCGAAAACTGTATCGAAAAAGTGACGTTCTGGCCCGCGCCCGGAAGCGAAAAGGCAGGAAGCCCTGAGAATATGTCTGGTGGATCAACCGGAGGCGTCGAAATACTTGACACAGGCATCAAGGACTTCGGTGCGACATTCCCACGCCGAATCCATGCCTTCCTAGAGGATATTACCAACGGGGTTCCCAAAGAGAGCCTTCGCGCCTCTGGACGCGATGCCCTCGCTGCCCTCGAATATACATGGGCTGTCATGGAATCCTATGAGTTGGGGGGCAGTCTCGTGCGCCCGAACCCCCTCCCCGCGCGTCACGGCGATCCAAAAACGATTCTGGGCTAATCCAACTCCATGCAACGCCAAATTGCTCAAGAGGCAGGTATTCTCACCTGCCTCTGTTATATGGGGTTCTTCTTTATGGGAACCAACGCGGTTCTCTTCCCTACCTTGCTTCCCTCCATCGTACACGACTTTGACCTGAGCCTCACAGCAGTAGCCTCGGTGTTTGTCTATAACGGCGCAGGAGCCTTGATGGGTGGACTGTGTGCAGGTCTCGGCTCGGACAGGATCGGCAGAAAGCCCTTCCTGGCGTTGACAGCACTCCTAAACTGCTCAGCCCTCATCCTTGCGGCAACCACGACCCTCTGGCACGTTTTTGTGTTCTCATTTCTGCTCGTAGGAATTGGACAAGGCGCGTTTGGAACCACCACAAACGCCCTCGTGATGGACTTGAGCAAACAGCGACAGGGACGCGGGCTAAACCGCCTGCATGCCAGCTATAGCCTCGGCGCGACACTCTCACCCTTCCTCGTCACGGCAACTTTTCTACGCTTTGATTGGCATCTCACGCTCGTCGTGCCGGCTTTCTTTTGGTGTGTCCTCAGCATCGCCATAATCACTCTACTCCCCAACGCAAAAGGGACAACAAAAACTCAACGCCCCTCTGCCAAACTTTTAGGGAACCCCCTCGTGTTGAGGTTGTGCTTGGTGGTCTTCTGTTTCAACGGAGTAGGGTGGGTCTTGATAGGGTGGATAAAGAAGTTTGTGCAGAGTAGTGATAGCGAATCGGGTTGGCTCAGCACGGGTATGATCGCGCTCTTTTACGTCGCGCTCACCATTGGCAGGTTGACGTTCTCACACATCTCAGATCGTATTGGACATCTGAAAAGCATCCAATTGTGCGCGTTAGGAACCGTCCTTGCCTATCCCTTTGTTATCCTATCAAGCTCACTTCTCGGCGTTAGCGTAGGCATCTTTTTTTGTGGGCTATCGCTGTCAACACTTTTCCCGACTGCACTCGCCTACGGAAGTACACTCCTCCCCGAACATCGAGGTGCACTTGCAGGCACAATGGGAGTTGCCATGAATTTCGGTTCCATGTTGCCGCCCTATTGGACAGGCTACTTGGGAGATCATTACGGACTACCGTTCGCAATTCGAGCGAACTACGCACTTGCGATCATACTGCTGATCGCCACGCTTTTGAGGTCAAAGAGCTCCGAAATCAGTCCGTGATGATAGCACTTCTCTTGATATAGCAGAAGCCCCTCAAGGTGCTTTTCGCCGAGATCATAGTCCATGACATTCAGTAAATAATCTCGTGAACGCTCCAGAGGCAAGCTCATCCGCTCTGCCCAAAGCTCTGCCAAAGCCTCTCGCCGCGCCACTCCCCACACCTTTGCACGGTGCAATGTCTCCACCAATTCCTTGCTCAGGCTCTCCTCTCGCGCCAACCATGCCGCATAGACAAAGGGCAATCCCGTCAGATCAAACCAGCCCAGCCCTAAATCGTAACTCTGTGTCGCAGAGAGCAGATCAAACAGTTTCAGGTCACCTATAATAAGCCCTGCATCGTAATGCCGCAACATCTCGTTAATATCAGGTGCATGATGATGATAGTCTGGTTCCACACGAAACACCTCTCTAAGCAGTATTTTCGTGAGGGCGACCGAGGTGAGAGAACTGGTATCAAGGGCTACCGTTTTAAGCTCGGAGAGAGGCATTTTCGAGAAGAGGCGAACGCTTTTGACCGCTCCTGTGGCGGAAATGGAGATATTGGGGATCAACACAAGCCGAGGATTTTGAAAGGATTCAAAGATGGAGACGTTGGCGACATCGAGTTCGCCATCCCGAAGCATCTGAGCGAGTTTTGAGGGCACTGCGTAGATTATCTCTACATCAACATCACATTCAGCACTGTGAAACCAATCCACAAGAGGCTTGGCATTTAGATACGGCACACTTCCAATTCGTAACATCTCACCCTCGTCATCCCACTTACTGCCACATCGTCGAACTCGTGACAGAATGAGACTACTTCATTAGTAATCGGTCGAGCAAAACAAAAATAAAAAGGCTCACGCTCACCCAGCCATTGAGCGTAAAAAATGCGAGGTTCACCCTACTCAGATCATCCGGCTTGACAAGACTCTGCTCCCACACAATGAGCAGGGTTACGATGGCAAGACCAATAAAATAGAAAAGGTGTAGCCCAAACAACGCCCCTATCGCGAAGAGCAGCCCCAACATCGCGACGTGCATCATTCGGGAGAGGAGGAGGGCACGAGATTTCCCAAGCCGTTTGGGCAACGAGTAGAGTCGGGAATCCTGTTTGTCAAACTCATAATCTTGCAGTGCATAGATAATATCAAAGCCGCCAATCCAAAGCATGACCACCATTCCCAAAAGAATTGGCAATAGATCGAATCTGCCCTGAATTGCCACCCAAGCCCCCAAAGGAGCCAAGCCTATCGCGAAACCAAGCACAAGGTGACAAAGCGAGGTGAAGCGTTTCGTATAGGAGTATCCGAGAATAAACAACAGTGCAATGGGAGAAAGGTAAAAACAGAGGGGGTTGAGTTGCCATGCAGACCAAAGAAAGAGTACTAACGTAAACGCAAGAAAGAGCGAGACCTGAGCGCGTGAAAGCGTTCCTGCGGGGATATGCCTACTCGCGGTACGTGGGTTATCCTTATCCATATCCGCATCAATGAGGCGGTTGAACGCCATTGCCGCGCTCCGCGCCCCAACCATCGCCATCACTACCCAAAAGACCGACCTGCCCGATGGTACTCCAGCAGGCAGGTCACGGGATGCCAGAATTACGCTGATAAAAGCAAAAGGCATGGCGAAAATCGTATGCTCGAAGCGAATCATCTCTAAAAGAAGCCGTATTCTACGCCACAACGCCAACATGCCTATTCCTCCTCATACTGCCACTGCGGAACCAATTTCTGGTCAATTCCCAACTGTTGCAAAATGCGGGCTACCAAAAAATCGACAATATCCTCCAGCGTCTTTGGTTGATGATAGAAGCCCGGCGCGGCGGGCAGAATGATCGCCCCTGCCTCAGCGAGTTGGGTCATATTACGCAAATGAATCAGGTTCCAGGGCGTCTCACGCGGAACAAGAATGAGTTTGCGACGCTCTTTCAAACAGACATCTGCGGCACGTGTCACGAGATCATCACTAATACCATTCGCGATGCGCCCCGCCGTCCCCATAGAGCATGGGATGATCACCATACCATCATGCCGAAAAGAGCCACTAGCAGGAGGAGTAAAATAATCACGTTTATTGACAAATTTCAAGACAGGGCTCTCAATCCCAATGAGTGCTTGTGCAGTGAGATTGTTCGGGGTGATCACACGCCCCGTCTCTAGCTTAATTACCTGCAATGCCTGATCTGAGAGCGCGACATACACCTCATCAAAATGCTTTATCGTCTCTTGTAAGAATCGTATCGCATAGGGCGCACCGCTAGCACCTGTTATCGCGACGATGAGTCGACGCTGGCTATTCATGCTTCTCTTCTAGCTTCAAATCGAGCAGAGACAAGAAATCACCTGTCGTTTGAGGCGAAGCCAGACGCTTCTGAATTATGAACTGTGTTGCCTCTCGAAGCAAAATGAGATCGTGCGCGGGCAATCGTTGTTCACAAACCATCCGCGTAAAAAGATCACGCCCTGTAATAACCCCCGCAGGATCGTGTCCAATAGGCTCTAGCGAACGCACCAAGCCCGTATAGACCCCCATATAGGTGAATGGATGGGGATAGTTCCTGCCCGGCAGTTGTGCAGTATACTCAACTTTGAGTGCCGCAAACAACCGAAACCCTTCGCGAAGGTGGGCACGTGCCTCTTCATACACCTCTCTCGTCAGTGCGATCTCGTGCGTTTCTCCCGCCTCTAGCCTACCGCCAGGAAACCCAAAAATTCCCCGCCTATCCCGCACTACCAACACTTTGCCACCGGAAAGAGCGATCACATGAACAGAGGTTGTTGGGGCATCCGTGGGCAGTTGAGCGCACGTGAACCCAGTCAAACGAACGGGTTGTTCTCCCCAATGCATCTCTTGCACAAAGAGATGATTCGGATCGCACATTATCGCTCCACTCTCCTGTTCATGGCTCATATACCGAGTTTACTCCAAATTGTATCGATTCGGGATCGCACTTCATCCGTCATTGTGATTACGTCGGGCCACTCCCGTGAAAAGCCCTCCGCTGGCAACTTGCGCGTACAGTCAAAGCCTACTTTTGAACCAAATCCGAGGGTGCGTGAGGCATGATCTAACACATCAATGGGACCACGAACCACACACATATCTCGCTCTGGATCGATATTGTTTCCTAGTCGCCAAAGGCACTCTTGAACATTTTG
>CAMCUQ010000125.1 GCA_945878775.1 Chthonomonas calidirosea | reverse complement strand
AACTTGCCCGAACCGCTAGGGCAAATCCGAAAAAAGAACAGCGTCACCGCCCATCTTACCACCGGAGTCACCGCCCACCGAAGGCGGAAGCGGAACTCAGAGCAAATTCAAGACCAAAATGCACTCGGATTTACCGGAAACTAAAGCATTATTGTTTTCATTAAAAGCGCAAGGAGAGTTTAGTTCTCTTTTGAAGTTTTAGAGGTACTAGAATCGTTCAAAACGACTTGAGCCTCAAGATTGGTGGCAGAGGGATCACCGAAAGGGTCCTCCGTAGAGGAAACCACGTTTTGGCTGAGAGGCTGAGTGAGAGCGCGTCGTGCCTCACGCACGGCTCTGTCTTCCCTTTGCAGTGACGGCAGAACTGGCTGACGTCGAACGAGCGTGGGGACAAGGGCGAGCACAAGGAGGCTAAGCCCCACCGCAGACAGGCTACGCACCGGGCGAGAGTACCAAAGGGTCATCCATTGGTCTTGAAGCGCGACACGCCATTGGGGAGGGCGCACCAATGCCGGCTCTATTGCATCGATACGAGAATGGAGGCGTGCCATAAAATCATCCGACGTGTCCAGTCTGGGGGTGGTATGAAGGAGATCGACCGTCGCCTGCAATTCACGCCGATAGTCTGAACAGGACTTACAGGCGCGCAAATGCTTTTCTATTGCCCAAACCTCTCGCGCTGAGAGTGTGCTATCGACATAGAGAGAGAGTTGTGTGCGCGTAGCGCGACACCCTCTTTCCAATTCATTTAGTTTGTATTTTGCCATGCTGTCCTCTATCCCGATTATAGTTTCTCTTGTAGATAGGGCAAAAGAATCTCACGCAGTTGTACACGAGCGTGGAAGAGGCGTGATTTCACCGTCCCCAAAGGAGTGCCTACTACCAGGGCGATCTCTTCATAAGAGAGACCTTCAATATCATAGAGCAACACCACGGTTCTGAGCCGCTCTGGCAGCTGGCACAGCGCCTCATCGAGTCGTTTGCCCAACTCTCGGTTGAGCAAGAGACGCTGTGGGTCAAAAGCAAGATCGGGGATGTCACGTTGAGAACCGTTGTCCTCGTCGTCCTCTATGGAGAGCGACTGAGTCGCTATATGATTTTTATTTTTTCTACTATAATCGATACAGAGATTAGTCGCAATACGGAATAGCCATGTGTTCAGGCTTGCACGACTCTGGAAAGTGTGGATGCTCAAATAGGCACGTATAAAAGTCTCTTGAGTGAGGTCCTCTGCATCCGACGCGCTACGCACCATACGAAAAAGATAATTGTGAATCTTGCTCTTGTAGCGTAACACGATCTCGTTGAAAGCCGCTCGGTCATTTGCCTGTGCGCGTTGGATGAGAGTGTTGTCTGCGTACATTATTTTACTCAGTGCGACCATAGAGCTACCTATCCCTCAGATTTTACATCATTTTTGCTATTTCTAAGTCATAAGACGCAGAAGAGGGCAACAAGTTCACATTGGGATATTATTTTTTCCACGATTCCACCTCCCTGTAGTTTCCGACCCGAATCTCTGCCCTGTCGAGGGCTTGGCGGAACAGAGGGGAGAGCAAAGTATGAAGCTCCACATCCCTCACCTCACTACTTTGTTGGGAAGTGGGTAGTAGTGTGGCGTGAGAGGCTCCGGGATGAAAATAGATTTCGTTGGTTGTTCCCTCTAAGCGTTCCAAAAGCCGTGTACAATAGGCGATGTCCATCTTACCCGTCTGAAGATGCCCATAGACACGATCACACAAAAAAAAGAACCGCTGGCTTGACCGCTCAACTTCTCGCATACGACGCAGGTTCCGATGGCGTAGCCTTCTGAAGAACAATGCGGCAAGAGTGTCCAGATTGACCCCCTGCCCTCCCGAGCGAAGATGGGAACGGATGGGTTCTGCGGGATAACGAAGGCGGTAGACCCCATACTGAGCCGCTTGCTCTAGCATCTTGTCCCACACCACGGGGGGCAAGTGAAAGTGCTGATGCCCATCGACATGAGACCACTCCAAGCCCGTCTCCGCAAACCGCACAAACTGCGCCTCTATCTCACTCGAAAGCTCCTTCTGTGCTTTAGGAGAGAACGAGTAGCGTAAGCCTGCACGAAAAAGATCGGCATCTAGCTTGCCATTTGGGCGCACAATGTTCGGAAGAGCCTCCGGGGGCAATACGGGACGGTCAAGCGTGAGAACAAGATGAAGCCCCACACCAAGGTGGGGCATCTCTTTCGCAAGTTGAACTGCTTCTGCAAAGCCCTCTTCCGCCACCATGAGGCTAGCGCTGGTCAGAACACCCTCTGTGTGCGCCTTCTGAATAGCGCGGTTCACAATGCGCGAATAGCCAAAATCATCGGCATTCAGAATCACAAAGCAAGGGGTTTGAGAGGGCTTACTATGGCTCACGATTCGGTGAGACGGGCTTCGCGAGATCGGATAGCAAAGGAACGCTCGCCATAAACAGGGGCGATATGTGCCTCATTTTGGCGATACTCGTCGTCAATGATGAAAGTGAAAGCATCTGTTAGGCGACAAAAACGGCGCAACTCCGCCACCTCGTCTGGGCTTTCAGGAACGAGGCGCAGAATGAGGGCAACTCGGCGACCTTCATCATCGGTGATCATTCTATCTCCTATGTTCATACCCTCAATCTCAGCTTTCATGCCCTCTCTCCTCTCTATTTGGCTGCCCTCCTCTTGCCAGAGAGCAACACTCCATCTTTACTTTATGATCTTGAAGCTCTTAATGGCGTCGCCCATCTGAATCTTGGTGACCAAGTCTTGCCCCTCAACTACGCGTCCGAAGGCGCAATAGTCTTTGTCCAGATGGGCACTGTCTTGGATATTTATGAAGAACTGGCTATCTCCACTATTCTCTGCCTTAGAGCGTGCAAGCCCAAGGGTGTACTGCAAGTGGGGAAGTTTGTTCTCTAGGGGAACACTGGTACCACTGCCACCTCCGCCTAAATTGAGAGCTGTCGCAACCTCTTGCGAGTTCTTTCCTGCAAAGTCTTCCTTCTTAAGCTTCTTCGATTCTGGGTCTCCCCCTTGAACTACGAAATTATCTTCAAGGCGGTGGAAGCGTATGCCTGCATAGAAGCCTTTGCCTGCCAAATCTACGATATGAGCAACGGTCTTAGGGGCGGCTTGTGGATAAAGTTCTAGTTTGAGGGTTCCCACATTCTCGATCTCCAACTCGGCTTTGACGGCACCTGCGCTCAAGCCCTCATAGGCTTTTAGACGGGCTGGATCCCCCGCTTTTGCAGCAGACGCGGCTTGTTTTTTCCTCGCCTCCATCTCTTCTTGCTGCTGTTGCTCTTCCATGCGCTCTGGCATAGTGCGGTCGACGGTATGATCTCTACTTGTAAGCGCGATCACACCGATAGCAAGGACAATGACAATGATGAATGCCAATCCGGGACGTTCCATGAATTATTGATGCTCCTATCCTACAGGCTGAACTTTGGGGCAATGCCCCGATTCTTCACTATTCTACGGAAAAATTCCCCCTTTTGTCAACGTCCTTTGCAGTATAATAGTCACTATGCTAGCACAACGTATAATTCCTTGCCTCGACGTGAAGGAGGGGCGTGTCGTAAAGGGGGTAAACTTCCTGAATCTGAGAGATGCAGGAGACCCCGTAGAGCTTGCTGCCCGTTATGATGCCATGGGGGCAGACGAGCTTGTCTTTTTGGATATCACAGCCAGCCATGAGCGCAGAAACCTCATTGTAGAGATGGCGGCACGGGTCGCTGAACAGGTCTTCATCCCTTTTACAGTGGGGGGAGGCATTCGTACCGTGGAAGATTTTCGGGGTATTCTGCTTGCCGGCGCAGATAAAGTGGCGGTCAATACTGCGGCGCTACAGAGACCTGAGATTCTAACGGAGGCGGCAGAACTTTTTGGAAGCCAGTGCGTCGTCATCGCGATAGACCCCAAAAGGGTGGGCACTTTGCCGGATGGCTCTCCCAAATGGGAGGTGTTTATCCACGGAGGGCGCACTCCCACAGGGATCGATGCATTGGAGTGGGCGCAGGAGGCGGAGAGAAGAGGAGCGGGCGAGATACTGCTGACGAGTATGGACAGAGACGGCACACAGATTGGGTACGATCTGGCACTTACACGCGCCGTAGCAGAACGCGTTGGGATCCCCGTCATCGCCTCTGGAGGGGCAGGAACGCCACAACACTGCCTAGAAGCATTGGTGGAGGGACGCGCAGACGCCGCTCTTATCGCCTCGATGGTGCACGATGGTCACTATACCATTGCCGACATCAAAGCCTATATTTCGGAGCGGGGAGGCTGTGTGCGTTAGGCAATGCCCAAGAGAAAAGCTCTCCTTCTTCAGTATTGGGTGCGATGGAGATCGACCCAATAAGAGGCGAGTATTTCAGGCAGATGCCTGCGGGGAGAGATGATACCTAAATCGCCGCCATGTCGTACACGGGAATCACAAGAACGCTACCTGGATTGGAACGAGTTTGGAGTAGCATCATCATCCGCTCTGTAGTATCGAGAGAGAACTGCGGTTCACCACATAGGGGGCAGACCTCTGCCGGCACGTTTTGAAATAGAACAAAGGCAGTGGCAGAACGACGTAATGTAAAGGAGATTGTGCGCTTTTCGCACGCACCTCCGCATACGCATTGTGCTATTGCATGTGCTTTTGAAGAAAAATGGATCGGACTCATTACGCTCGTATTCCTTTCGTCCAATATATCTATTATTCAAGACAATCGGTATTCTGACCCTCGTATCTATACGGAGTTTTGAGGTTTCTCCTCAAAAACAGGTACTTTTACGAGCCGCGAGTATCTCATATTTAACAAAATACGCCTATGACGCGGGAGAAAGCTCTTGGCAGAACCATCTCATGTGCCCCCTCAACACCCTCAGCCTCGACAAGAGGTGTGGTCTTTTAAGATCGCTACCCTGTGGGGTATCCCTATCCGTCTCCATATCACCTTTATTGTTCTGCTTGTTTGGTTAGGCTTCTCGCGAGACTCGAATGGGGGAGATGCCCCCCTCTTTCGCGTACTTTTTATGGTAGCTCTCTTTCTGTGTGTCTTACTCCATGAACTAGGGCACGCGCTTGTAGCACGACGCTATGGTATACAGACGAGAGACATTCTGCTCACTCCCATTGGCGGAATCGCAAATCTGGAGGAGATGCCTCCGCTCAAGATCGAATGGAAGGTCGCATTGGCGGGTCCTGTCGTCAACCTCGTTATCGCTCTTCTACTCTATGGCGGTAGCCGCGTTGCGTATACACCTTTAGACTTCTCCAAGATGCGGCTCCCTATCAGTCTTCCCGATTTCATGCGTGATCTGTTGGTTGCAAACATTGTATTGGCGGTATTCAACCTCATGCCCGTCTTCCCCATGGACGGAGGGCGTGTTCTTCGCTCACTCCTCTCCTTTGTCACCAGCGATGTTGTGGCGACGCGTATCGCCACGCTC
>CAMCUQ010000124.1 GCA_945878775.1 Chthonomonas calidirosea | reverse complement strand
CGTGCCGAGAATTTCGGCGACTTTCTTTTCGTCCATCCGACGCAGGAGTTCGATAACCTGTACATCTGGGAGCAGTGCGAGGATTTTGCTCACCTTTTCTGTGGGCATCTCTTCATAGATAGCGGCTATGCGAGAGAGGCTTTTGGGGTCAAGGGCATCTTTGCGAGCGGATTCTTGTGCCTTAACTTTGGTCTTTGCATCTGCTTCACGCTGTGCGGTTTCTTGCTTCTGTTTTTCCCACTCGGCACGCTCATCTTGTAGAGTTTTGCGTTGCGCCTCCAATGTTTTGCGCTCTGTGGCAAGCGGATCGGGGGCAGGTTTTCTGGCAACAGTGCGCGCTGGCAAACCAGGTGTTTTTAGCCCAATTCTGGCATAGAGCGGGGTTAGAATGGGCTGTTGAGGTAGCTTGATAACGCCAAATTTTGCCAATCCATAGGTGACGCCAAGCCCCATAAAGCCGAGCATACCGAAAAGAAGAAAGAAGCGCAGAAAGCGTCTCTTTTTGCGCTTGGGTTTACCGTCGGTGATCTGGGGCTGCTTTTGGGACATGGCTTGCTATTCCTATCGCTTGTTGAGCGATGACATAATACGGTTGACGTAGTTTTGCGTCTCTTGGAAGTGAGGGACACCTCCGGCTTTTCGCACTGCTCCGGGACCCGCGTTGTAGGCGGCAAGGGCTTTGGGGAGGTCATTACCGAATTCTTTGAGGAGTCCGGCAAGATATTTTGTTCCTCCTGCGATGTTTTGCTCTGGGTCAAAAGCGTTTTGGACGCCCAAGCCTCGTGCCGTTTCGGGCATGAGCTGCATTAAACCCTGTGCGCCAACGACGGAGACGCTATTCGGATTTCCACTAGACTCCTGTTGTATGACGGCACGAACGACTTCGGGCTGAAGTCCGTTTTGGAGGGCGTATTTTTGGATGAGTGCGTCTAACTGTGGAGGCAAGGAGCCTGTAGAAGCTCCAGTGCTTCGGAGGTGAGCGCGCCCCGTCATCTCGGCAAGGGCAACATCAAAGGGGCGTGGTGACACAAAGTTGACGGTTGGTAACCCGCTGGAGGTTATGGGCAGACTCGCGGAGAGTTTGGGATTCGGCGGTGTTTTAGGAGGCTCCAAAGGCTTTGCCTGAAGAGACGCGATGCGGGCTTGAATCTCCTGAATACGGCTTTGAACTGCGGCGATTCCGTCTAACATGGGTGCTACCTCCCTTGTGCATTTTGGCGAACATAACGCACGGTTGCCATCTCATCAAAAGCCTCTTGATCGAGGCGCAGGTTCTCTCTTTGGTACTCGTAAAGTGCCTTCTCTTGTATCTTGCTAACGGCTTCTCTATCCTGTCTCGCCTTAACAAGTAGCTCTTTTGCCTCTTCTGCCACTATCTTCGCGGCGTCGATTTCGCGCTCTACTTTTTCCATGCGAAACTTGAGAGAGGCGATATAGTGTTCGCGTGCTATCGTGCCTTGAATATCGAGCCGTTGGTTGTTGCTATGGCGCACGCTTGCGAGAGAGAGGTATTCCTGTTCTAGCTCTTTGTAGCGCATTTCAGCACGTTGCAGCCGAAACTGTGCCTCCCCAAACTCTCGTTCTCGTTGCTCCTCTAGGGTTTTACGGTGGTTTAGAACCGCCTGAAGCCGAAACTGAAAGCGTCGCATTAGGCTCTCCTACCTCCTAGTTGGGGAACTCGGTGAGGAGTTTTTGAAGCGTTTCGGTATAGGTGCTTGGCGCATTTGAGCGTTGGCGCAAGAAAGCGTTTATGGCTCCGATCCGCGCTTTCGCTTTGTCGATGAGTGGGTTACTTCCATCGGTGTAGGCTCCAATATTGATCAGGTCTTCTGCACCTTTGTAAGTTGCTAGCAGTTCACGTAGTGTGTCCGCCGAATGCTGTTGTTCGGGGGAGGTGATCTGTGTCATTACACGGCTGATGCTTTGGAGAAGGTCCACCGCAGGATAGTGTCCCTTGTGTGCCAGCGAACGCGCGAGGACGACGTGACCATCCAATATACCGCGCACCGTGTCTGCGATGGGCTCGTTCATATCATCACCCTCAACGAGAACAGTATAGAGACCCGTGATGCTCCCCTGTCCATTGCTTGAGGTCCCTGCGCGTTCCAGAAGGCGAGGCAACATGGCAAAAACACTGGGAGTGTATCCCCGCGTTGCGGGAGGCTCTCCGATAGCAAGCCCCACTTCGCGTTGTGCCATGGCAAGACGTGTGACCGAGTCCATCATCAGCATGACATTTGCGCCCATATCCCGAAAATATTCGGCGATAGCGGTGGCAACAAGAGGAGCCTTAATACGGACGAGGGCAGGTTGATCGGAGGTTGCCACGACGACAACAGATCGACTTAGACCCTCTTCCCCCAAACTCTCCTCAATAAAATCGCGTACCTCACGACCACGCTCTCCGACTAGAGCGATCACATTGACATCGGCGTTAGTGTTGCGGGCAATCATTCCCAACAAAGTGCTTTTGCCAACACCAGAACCTGCGAAAATGCCTACACGTTGCCCTTTGCCGAGGGTGAGGCAACCGTCCAAGACGCGCACTCCCGTTTGCAATGCCTGGGTGATTCTGGGGCGCGTGAGGGGGTTGGGAGGGGGGCTGTTTACTGGGTAGTTCTGGGTGAGATCAAGAGGTGCTCCGCCATCAATGGGGCTTCCCAGACCGTCGAGCATGCGCCCTAAAAGCTCAACACCGACAGGAACCTGATGCGTGCGTCTTGTGGCGATAACCTCGCTTCCCGGCTTAATCCCCTCCATCACGCCGAGAGGCATGAGAAGGACTCGCTTGTCTCGGAAGCCGACGACCTCTGCCTTAATGGGTGGACGCGTGGGATCGTAGTAGTTCGCACGATCATAGTAGATATGGCATATCTCGCCGATCATGGCAGGGGGTCCCACCGATTCTATCACCAGCCCAATGACCTGGGTCACTTTGCCATTTTGTCGGACGGGGTCTGTTTGCAGAAACTTATGACGATATTTCTCTAGGTTTACCTCTAGGGCAGGAATCTCTGGGTAGGGAAGGAGTGCTCCTTGCATGGCTAATGTTCCTCCGAAGGGGTATCTTGAGCCTGATCAAGCGCGTCGGCGAGTGTCTGCATTTGGGTCTCTATCCGAGCATCTATATTGCCAGACTCCGTTTCCATAACGCACCCTCCACGCCCTACACGCCTGTCTTCCAATATCTCTAGGTGACGAATGCCGTCGAGCCTCTCTAATATCTCCGCGCGGTAGCCTCTTGTCACTTCTAGGTCTGCGGGGTTGACGCGTATGCGGAGAGTGTTGCCCTCAACAACGCGACGGAGAGTATTCCGCACAGTATTTAATACGAGCTGATCGTTTTCAGCCACCTCTTTTTTGATGATGTGGCGCACCATATCTGAGACCATTCGCACTATTTGAGGTTCAAACTGCTCCCATACTTTGACCCGCTCCCCCTCCATATAGTCCAGAATATTCTGGATGTCGGCGCGGTAGAGTGCCTGCTCTTGGGAAAACTGCGCCTGAACGTCGGCGCGGGCATTTGTTTCGCCCTGTTGGTATCCTGCCCGAACTCCCTCTTCGTGCCCTTTTGCATAGGCTTGCTGATACGCCTCCTCGTAATATTTTTTTGCCTGTATTTGCGCCTCCTGAACAATCCTTTCGGCTTCTTCGAGAGCACGTAGGCGGAGTTGCACGACCTCTGAAGGCTCTTGTTGTGCTTTCTGTCGAGCTTCCTTCTCCTCCCAGATCATATGCTCCATCTGCTGAAAACGGGCGTTTGAAACCCCATTTTGATCGGAGCCTTGTGGGTAGAGCTGTCGGCGGTAATCGGCTTCTTCGGTGAGGCGAGGAGCCATCTTTTGAAACCAATTGACTGCGGGAGCCACGGCGTGTGCCTTTGGGGCACGTGACGCCACCAAGGGTTGTAGAGGATTTTCAGGCAATGAACTCGTCTCCTCCCGCTCCACCACGGCTGATGACTACCTCGCCCGCCTCCTCTAGGCGTCGGATAATGCCCACAATGCGTTGCTGTGACTCTTCCACACTGCGTAGGCGGACGGGACCCATGAACTCGATCTCTTCCCGAAGCATATTTGCGGCGCGTTCGCTCATGTTTTTGAAGATGCGGTTCTGAACCTCTTCTCCCACACCTTTGAGAGCGAGTGCCAGCTCTTTGGTATCCACTTCACGGAGGACCTTTTGGATGGAAGGATCGTCCAGCGTGGTAACATCCTCGAAGACAAACATCATGTTCTTGATCTCTTCGGCAAGGTCTGGATTAGTGTCGGTTAGCGTCTCCATGATGGTACGCTCGGTTGCTCTATCCACCCAGTTGAGCATTTCGACAAGGCTCTTAACCCCCCCTACCTCAGTGTAGGTCTGGCTAACAAGTGCGTTTGCCATTTTCTTTTCTAGGACGCGCTCGATCTCACGAATAACTTCGGGCGGAGTGCGATCCATAATGGCGATACGGTGGGCAACCTCCGCGCGCATCTCTTGTGGTAGGTTTGAGATGATATTTGCAGATTGTCCGGGACCCAAGTGGGCAAGAATGAGGGCAATGGTCTGAGGGTGTTCATCTCGTAGAAAGGCGACAAGCTGGCTGAGGTCTGCCTTTTTGAGAAAGTCAAAGGGCAGCACTTGGAGTGCCTGCATCACCTTACCCAGAATCTCTTCGGCACGCTCTTGCCCGAAGGCAGCGATGAGGGTCTTGCGTGCTTGCTCTACACCTCCCTCAGCGATGACCTCTTGCGCCATACACATTTGGTAAAACTCAATGACCGATTGGCGTCTGTCGCCTGAAGAGATTCTGCCAAGACGGGCGATCTCAAGGGTAACTGCCTCGATCTCCTCTTCCGCCATGTGGCGCAGGACGCGGGCAATGGCTTCGGGACCAAGAGCCACCATGAGAATGGCGGCTTTTTGTCGATTGTTTAACCCCATTGGGGGTGCTGGTGCTCTCATCTACGTCGCCTCCTTAGTGGTTTTCTGTGACCCATGTTCGCACAAGGAGTGCGACCGCTTCTGGCTTCGATTTGACGAGATTGAGGATACTCTCTA
Source organism: Chthonomonas calidirosea (assembly GCA_945878775.1). Taxonomy (GTDB): domain Bacteria; phylum Armatimonadota; class Chthonomonadetes; order Chthonomonadales; family Chthonomonadaceae; genus CAIJLM01. The sequence continues at coordinate 776 of CAMCUQ010000124.1, read as the reverse complement.
ACTCGGCATCATATGGCTGTTCCAGTAGCTCGACCAGTTTTTCATGCTCGCTGAAAGAGATCGGCAGACCATCTTCCCCAATAATTTCGTTATCATTGTGGGATTGGTTTGCGCCACCGCCAGAGCCACGAATCTCCATCAGTACTCCATTGTCGTCTTCGTGCGCCTGGTTGAGGCTATAGTTCTCTGTGAGGAGGGGGACATTGCCTCCGCTTGTACCCGCACCTGCCAATGCCAATTGGGGAGCCATGCGGTAGATGGGTGTAATCTTCTTGAGGGCGCGTGCCAATAGGAAGAGGCAGAGCAGCATGAGCAAGATGGGCACTGCGACGGAGAGGATACTCCGCATGCGTTCCGCTTGGAGGGCTTCCGAGTTGGCTTTGGCAGCACTCTGCTCTTCGGTGCGGTCGAAAGGAACCTGCGCTACTGTGACAATACGAGTGGGGTCGTTTGGAAGTCCCCCTATTGCCGTGAGAAGGGTTTGGCGAATCGCTTCGACTTGTGCCACTGGCACTTTGTCATCTATTAACGCGCTGACGGTGAGTTTATCGATGCGTCCGGGGGCGCGTACCGTTTCAGTTTCGGTGGTACTGGGCTGGTTCTCGGTTGTGGTCTGGGTACTTTTGTAGTTTCCCATACTGTTCGCATTTGCCTGATTATAGGTGGTTGTGCCAGCATTTGCGTTCGCATTCAAGCCCGGTGCATTTGGTGGGGGTGGGTTGCCGCTCAGCGATTCCTCGTTGCTAGTCTTCTTGAGCGCCGCGCCTGGTTCCACG
>CAMCUQ010000123.1 GCA_945878775.1 Chthonomonas calidirosea | reverse complement strand
CAATTTGTTTGAGGAGTAGGGCTATCATCTCCTGTTGTTGTGTGACAAGGAGGAGGAGTTCTTCTTTGCTGAGGGAAGTCATGTCTGCCATAATAGACTTATACGAGACCTACTTTCTCAAAGATTCCCACAACTGTGAACTATTACTTTCGATGAGATGGCAGCATCCGCTTTTATGGAGATTGGCAACATACTTGCCTCCTCTTTCCTAACGGCACTTTGTGAGATGACCGGACTTGATCTTCGCTCTTCGCCACCTGCGCTTGCCATCGATATGACGGCATCCATCCTCTCCGCAGTTGCAGCTGTTTTTGCCGATCTAGAGGATGATATTGTGACTATCGTCACGCAGATAGACGAGGTTTTTGGGATTGTAGAAGGTTACTTCATTTTTGTGCCAGAGCCGGGGAGCCTGAGTGTGCTACTCCGAGCTTTAGGGCTAGAAGAGTAGAGGGAAATGACAGAACCTATCATGGTGGGGATGGCAGAGATCAAAATATGCACCACTCCCGGCGGAGTCTTAGTGGCACTGGGTCTCGGTTCTTGCATCGGGGTGTGTGCCTTCGATGCAAGCGCAGGGGTAGCAGGCTTAGCGCATATTGTGCTTCCCAATAGTGGAGGGCAAACCATAACACCGGGCAAATTCGCAGACACAGCAATTCCACTCCTTTTTGAAAAGCTACAGCAGGAAGGAGCCTCTCCAAAACGCATTCGCGTCGCTCTTGCTGGCGGCGCACAGCTCTTCAATTATAATGGAACCAATACGCGTTTGGAGATTGGAGCTAGGAATATAGAGGCGGTCAGAGCGGAACTCCATAACCGCAACGCAAGACTCATCGCAAGCGATTTGGGGGGCAATACAGGGCGCACGGTTCACTTCTATACGACAGGGAAGATTACCGTTAAAAGCATTGGACAGGGAGAGAGAGAGTTGGCAAACCTTGCTATACCGGGGCTAGATTTTGCAAGCTTACGCGTAGCAGCCTAAGCAGAATTAAGGCACAAGAGGATACTCATGGAAACATTTACGACAAGAGACAGACAGAGAGACTTGTTAGCACAACGCCGAGGAATACCACGCCTTGCACCTAGTTCCGGGTCCTCTAGGGCAACGGCTACCGCAGGCAAAGTCAATGTCGAGCAGGTACTTAGTGAAGTGAGAGACCTTCCTGCCCTGCCAACTATCGTCGTAAAAATCATGCGTATGACCGGTAAAAACGACAGTGCCACGCCACGTAGTCTCGCAGAAGTCATTTCCCATGATCCCAGCTTTACAGCACGGCTCATGAAGATGGCAAACTCCTCCTACTACGGTCTTCCACGCTCCGTGAGCACTATCTCAGACGCCGTAATGATGCTTGGAAATATGACAATTCGCAATATGGCACTGGTAGCAGCCACTCAGGACACCATGAAGCACTGTGTTCCGGGCTACGAGCTAAAACCCGGTGAAATGTGGCGTCACTCCGTTGGATGTGCCTTTGCAGTGAACCTTTTGGCAGAGCAAGCGCACTATCAAGAGACGGAGGAGGCATTTGTCGCAGGCTTACTTCATGATGTTGGCAAGCTGATATTGGGTCCCTACGTCGCCGAACGCCTGCCAGCGATTCAGGTACACATGGAGGCAGAGGGTTGTTCTTTCGTGGAAGCTGAGAAAGCTATCTTGGGCTGTGACCATGCCGAGCTAGGCGGACATATGGCTCTGGCATGGAATCTTCCTGCCCTCTTAGCACAGGCGATACGTTGGCATCACTCTCCTGCCCAAAACGGCTATATCGCTCCTATGACAGCACTGGTATATCTAGGCAACATCATCTGCGTAGCCGCAGGAGCCTCTTCTCAAGAGAATGAACTCCATAAGTCTATTCACCCCGGCTGTCTCCATGTTCTCAATCTCACGGAGGCACATATTGTCTCTACCATCGAGAAACTGGGCGAGTATGTTGCAAGCCTGCCAAATACCTTCAACGAGTAGAGAAACGAGCGGCTATGAGAACAGCAAAGCCAAAATTGAGGGTGCTTGTGGTAGATGACTCCCTGCTCATGCGTAGGATAATCTCCCAGATTATCGGCTCACAGAGCGATATGGAGGTCGTTGGCACAGCAAGAGATGGTGTGGAGGCACTGGAGCAGGCACGCACTCTCTGCCCAGACGTTATTACTCTGGATGTGGAGATGCCACGCATGAACGGCATCCAGTTTTTGGAGCAAATCATGCCGGAGTCGCCACAGCGTGTGGTGATGCTCTCCAGTCTCACCAGCGCAGGGGCAGAAGCGACTTTCACCTGCCTTCAGAAGGGAGCCATAGACTTTCTGGAAAAACCCTCTGGCTCGATCAGCCTTGATATTGGAGATATGGGTGATGAGATCGTTTGCAAAGTGCGTAGCGCAGCAATGGCAACAATACAGAAGCGCACTCTGGGCAATAGAACAATACGACAGCAGTATCTAAAAACAGACCAAACCACAACAGGAGTGCCACAAAAGCCCAGAGTGCCTATGCTGATAGTCGCTATCGCCTCTTCCACAGGCGGTCCCCCTGCGCTCACGGAGCTGCTATCGGGTCTGCCAGCCTCTCTGGATGTGGGCTACCTACTGGTACAACATCTGCCGGACAGGTTTTCCACACTATTATGTTCACGCTTAGATACCCTCTGTGACCTCAAGGTGCGGGAAGCGGAGGAGGGAGATCGTCCGCAGGCAGGAACCATTCTGGTTGCTCCGGGTGGCAAGCATCTGATCATGACGGAGACAGGCGAACTCTCTTTCAGCACAGCCCCCTCACTTTGGGGAGTGCGCCCTGCGGCAGATGTGCTCATACCCTCCGTCGCAAAGGTCTGGAAAGAGCGCACGATAGGCGTCGTATTGACAGGTATGGGGCGTGATGGCTCTTTGGGAGTGAGAGCCATTCAACACGTGGGAGGCGTCTCTTTTGCCCAAGATGAGGCGACAAGCGTTATCTACGGAATGCCGAAAGTGGCATGGGAGACGGGTTGCGTCTCAAGACAGGTTCCACTTTCAGAGATGGCGGGTGCCCTTGTTCAACTCATAAAAGAGCGACTTCTGGAGACTCAACGCCTCCGCAAACGGATAGCATCTTAAACGAGGTTCATAGATGGAACAAAAAGCGTATTCGTGGAGGTCTCTTTCAAATGAGGCTCTCCCAAAAGCAGAGACAATGAGCAAAGGAGTGACGGCAAACCCCGCTTCGCCAGACTTTGCCCGCTTCAAACAGGCAATCTATAAAAAGACAGGGATAGACCTCAGCCTGTATAAGTCTCAGCAGATGCACCGTCGTCTTTACAACATGGTCGAGCGAGCGGGATTACGCACCTTCGACGAGTATTTCGCGCTCATTGAACAGGAGGAGCAGGAGTTCTTCGCCTTTCTGGATCGCATGACTATCAATGTCTCAGAACTCTTTCGTAACCCAGAGAAGTGGGAGGAGCTTACACATTCGGTTCTCCCCGAACTCTTGAAAACGCGATCAAACCTAAAAGTATGGAGCGCAGGCTGTTCGTATGGGGCAGAGCCTTATACTCTGCTTCTCTTGCTGTCACAAATGACGAAATATGGTAGGCACACGCTCCATGCCACCGACATCGACAAGAAGATTTTGGCAAAGGCGCAAGAGGGGCTGTTTACGGAGGCAGATGTGAAAAACGTCCCTCCAAAACTGCTAGAGGAGTATTTCCATACTCTCTCTCAGCCCAATAGCCACCTGAATCCGACACTGCCGAAATACCAGATCAAGCCCGGTCTCCGCGCAAAGATCGGTTTCCGACAGCAGAACCTTTTGGCAGATCGATTCGAGAACGACTATGATCTTATCTGTTGCCGGAACGTGGTGATCTATTTTACCGATGAAGCAAAAGAGAGGCTTTATGAGCAGTTTGTTAAATCGCTTCGAGTGGGGGGATACCTTCTCGTCGGTGGAACCGAACGTATCGTTGGCTACCAGAATTTGGGGCTAGACAACCCGATACCGTTCTTCTACCGTCGCGTGCGTTAGCTATTCCCACAGAGAGAGCGTCACAGAACAAGAGGTTCTGTGGGTTTGAAGAGAGATACCCTACGGAGAATGGGGTTCAAGAGGAACCCTAGGAGGCTATGATGGCAAAACGTGTATTGATCACGGATGATGCTCTGTTCATGCGAACAACGCTCAGAAACATCCTTACCAAAAACGGTTACGAGGTCGTGGGGGAGGCAGCCAATGGGCGCGAATCCGTCGAACTCTTCCTTAAGACCCGCCCCGACATAGTTACCATGGACATCACCATGCCAGAAATGGACGGAATCACCGCCGTAAAAGAGATAAGGAAGTTGGACGCAGGAGCCAATGTTATTATGTGCACGGCGATGGGTCAAAAAAACATGGTAATGGAAGCCGTTGCGGCAGGAGCCAGAGACTTTATTGTGAAGCCTTTTCAGCCAGACAAAGTCATTGAAGCGATCCAAAAGCTCATTGGATGAAAGGAAGGGGTTAAATGAAGGCGGAATATATCAATCCGTTTGTCAGTGGAGCCTTCCACGTCCTCAAGACTCTTCTGGAAGTGGAACCCGTCAAAGGCAAATTGGATGTGCGCCCCAATATCTTCACCTCTCAGCAGTGTAACGTCATTATGGGAGTAACGGGCAGAGTGGAGGGGCAGGTCATCTATGGGATGAACCTCATTACAGCGGATCGCATCGCCTCCCATATGCTTGGTCAGCAGATTCGAACGTTTGATCACCTCGCGGCAAGCGCGATTGCAGAGTTGGGAAATATGATCACTGGTAATGCCAGTGGCTTTCTGGCAGAGGCAGGCTACGAGTGCGTCATCACACCGCCCTCCATCATCCGAGGCACGAATGTGAAGATCAGCACTCTCTGCATCCCTGCTATTGTGGTTCCTATCGATACTCCACTGGGAAAAATCGAGATCACCGTTAGCCTACACGCACGTTAGAGCAAACAAGACAACACAGGGAGGTGTCTATTATGTCTAGTGGTTCTTCTTTGTCCCCTTTACTAGGTAGCAGTGCCGTAACGGGGAGTATTCTCAAGGCGGCGAGTGAAAATATAGCGGTTGGAGCAACTCTTCTCAAAAGAACCTCCGACGCAGATAAACAGTTGGTGCAGGAACTGCTTCCACCACCACCCCATAATGGACAACTCGACATTCGCGCCTAAGAGATTTTGGCGGGAGGGAACGAGCATGGAGAGCGATAGAACGCAGGAGCGTATTGTCACTTTCCAACTAGGCAAAGAGCGCTATGGAATCCCTATTGAGTTTGTGGAGAGTATTGAACGCAAAGGCGCGATCACTGCCATTCCACATCTGCCGGGTTTCTGTGTGGGCATCTTTGCTCTACGCGGACAATCGGTTCCCATCATAGACCTGCGTATGAGATTGGGGATCGAAGCGGAAAAGAATGAAGACTACACGAGTCAGTATATTGTCGTCACGAAGATTGGAACACGACTTGTAGGGCTTCTGGTGGGAACCGTTCACGAGGTTATTCCCGCAGATAGCGGCTGGCTTGAAACAGACATTGCCTTTGTGACAGGGTTACCAGAGAGCGACTATCTGCGTGGGGTGCTGAATCTCCCCACAGGCGGGTTTGTCATTCTCTTAAATTTGCCCACTCTCTTGAGCCTAAAGGAACAGGAGAGCCTAAACACAATAGTTCCCTAGCCTTCCACCAAGGCTAGGGAACGAACGTTTCTGGCAAATTTAAAACCTACTGGTTTGTCTAAAGCCAACAAAAAGCCCAAGACTATCGTTGCTAGTGTTGTACGATGTTGACTTTCTGAATAGGGGTGTTGCCTTTATTGCTTTGCACATACGCT
>CAMCUQ010000122.1 GCA_945878775.1 Chthonomonas calidirosea | reverse complement strand
CGATGGCGGTTCTTTCCAGTCTATTTGCAACTTGGCATTTACGCGGTGAGGAGTGTTTGGAGGAGTGCTTGAAGATGCTGACACAGGCGCAGAAAAGTTCCTTGCCTCACTCTGCCTAAATTCCACTCCCACAACTGTGAACTCTTACTCAAGTGACCTTTATTTCGGCACGCATCCTGCTTTGATATATCGTACCCGATTTCAATGACGAGATTGGGGATATTGGGAAGTCCTTTTCCGGCAGGCGGTTCGTTGTCATTCCCTTTGCCCAACCCTCACTTCTTCATTTACCCTGTTCTCTCCCTGCACTTTTTTGCTACCAATCTTCCATCTCACCGTTCCCGTTTAGAAGGCTTCTCAATCGTGTGTCAAAGTATTCGCCCTTGTGATCGAATGCTTGCCGCCAAGATAACACATTCTGAACTTAGGAGTTAGAGACGATGAGCGACAAAAAACTACGTATCGTTATTGCAGACGATGAACCTATTATTCGTATGGATTTGAAACGGATGTTGGAAGACTGCAACTATGAAGTGGTTGCCGAGGTGGGTGATGGGCAGAAGGCAGTGGATGCCGCCCGAAACTACAAGCCCGATGTGGTGATTTTGGATATTCGGATGCCGGAGATGGACGGTATTGATGCCGCCAAGATTATCACCTCAGAGAAAATCGCCCCAGTACTCCTGATCACCGCGTATAGCCAGCTCGATTTGGTAGAGCGTGCTAAAGAGGCAGGTATCTCTTCCTATCTTGTAAAGCCCTTCAAAGAGTCCGATCTCATGCCTCAAGTTGAAGTTGCCGTGGCGCAATGGGACGCATTTCAGAAGATAGAGTCCCAAGCCCGTGATCTTGAAGATAAACTAGAAACACGCCGTGCTGTGGATCGTGCGAAGGGAATCTTGATGGATCAGTATGGTTTGAAGGAGCAGGAGGCGTTTCGGCGTATCCAACTTCAGAGTATGAATACCCGCAAGTCTATGAGAGAGATAGCGGAAGCGATCATCATTGCTCACAACGTATAGGCGGTTGGTGCTAACAATGTTGTCTACGAATTCTTAAGCCACCCGTCCCGCTTCCAACGGTGGGTGGTTTAGGTCTAAAGACAGAGGGTGTACTTTCAGCTTCAGGGTTAGAATCGCCCTGTTTTTCGGGTCTTTTCGAGGCGGTCTTGCGCCTCTGCATGTTCTGGTGTGTCACCAGAGGCGGTTCCCATCGCCTCTATCCAGCGGGAGCGTGCATCAGCAATATTTCCCGTATTATAGAGGTCATCCCCTTCTCGAATAAGCTTCTGTGCTTCTACACGAAAATCCTTATAGACATCCTTGTTTTTGTTGGCAGAGGGCGATTCTGCGGGAAGCATATTCGGCGGTTGGGTTTCACCATTTTGGTTTTCGACGCTGGAACGATCATTTTGTGCCTCTGCATGGTTTCCCATCTGCTCTAGGACAAAAGCACGGGCATTTCTGGCAATATCGACAAGGCTATCGGGCGCGTTTTTGAGGGCACTATCATAGTACACCTTTGCGCGTTCCCAATTGCGCCTGTCCTTTTCCTTGTGCCCTAGTTGGATATTGGTTGCCGTGAGGCTATAGTAGATTCGATCCTTCTGGCTGTGCCCTTTGTCGGCATTACTCGCTTTCTCAAAATAGCCTAGCGCCGCTGAATAATCGCCAGTATCGTATGCCGCTTTTCCTCGGTTCATTAGCTCCACAACGGTTTGGGCACTCGTGTTCAATTGGTAGGTGTCGTAGCTTCTAAAGAACGCCACAACCATGCCTCCCAATGCCCCGCCAAAGAGCAATGCTAGCCCCAATATGCTCAGCCATCGCTTCGCCTCGGGAGAGAGCAGCACGAGAGGCTGCGAGGGCGGATTAATGTAGCGCGATTTTGCCTGCCAATTCGGGGCGTTCTGCATTTGGGTCATTGCCGGTTGCGCGTTTGGGTCTGTGGGTTGTGGGGGCAAGCTAGCCCCGTTATTCCATGCCCAAGGCTGATTGGCAGGTGGGTGTGCTAGCGATTGCGGAGGCGCTGCAGTGGGCACGGGAGGCAGATTTTGAAAGACCACGGGAACTGAGGAGGCTGGCGGAGCCAAGCTACCTGAACCCATAGAGGGCATGGGAGGAAGCGAGGGCGGGTACAGAGACCCACTCATACCATAGGCGGCGGGCATGAGATCGGCGTTCCGTAACTCTATTTTCATCTCTTCGGCATTGGCGTATCGTTGGAGAGAGTTTTTTGAGAGCGCACGGCGCACGATGCGATCAATGTCTTTGGGAACGCCCGGCATGGGAGGGGTCTCTTGATTCATGATCGCGTAGGTGATGCTAACCACGTTATCACCAACAAAGGGCTTCCTCGCGGTCAATATCTCATAGAGGACAATTCCTAACGAGAAAAGATCGGAACGATAGTCGATGCTCTTTCCGATAATCTGCTCTGGAGACATATAGCTTGGCGTGCCAAATATCTGTCCATCACTGGTGAGGGAAGGCTCTTCGGTGAGTCTTGCAATGCCAAAATCGGTGAGTTTGACCTGTCCACCAGGCAGAATATGGATGTTATCGGGCTTAATGTCGCGATGGATGATGCCGTTTCGGTGTGCGAAGGCGATTGCATCCAGAATCTGACAGGCGATGTCAATGGCTTCTGTGAGGGGGAGTGCCCCCTTTGTCATAAGGCGCTCTCGGAGGTTTTGTCCCTCCAAATACTCCATAGCGATAAAGTGTCGCCCGTTATCCTCCCCAAAATCGAAGATGGAGACGATATTGGGGTGACTCAAACGACCAGCGGAGCGTGCTTCGCGGCTAAACCGCTCAATTCTATCGCGTCGTGCCTGTCCTGTCAGCCCTTGTCCAATATTTAGCTCTTTAAGGGCAATGCGCCGACCCAATGAGGTATCTTGCGCCTCATAGACAATGTCGTTACTACGGGCGATCTCCCGAACGATGTGATATTTGCCTTTGAACACATCTACCACGCTGGAGACTCCTTGAGCAATGGGTTAAGGCGTTGTGAAGCCTCGAATAGAGATGACGAAAACGGTGATATTATCGCGACCACCGCGTGAGTTTGCTATCTCGATGAGTTGCCGTGTGGCTTCAGACGGGGCGTAATATCCGGCGACCTTGAGTAGCTCTTCATCTTGTACGAGATTGGACAAGCCATCGGAACAAAGCACCCAAATATCTCCTATACGTGCCTCTTCCTCAAAAAAGTCGGGATAGCAATTGGGCGTGGCTCCAATGGAGCGGGTGATGACGTTGCGGAAAGGGGACATTTCGGCGTCTTCACGCGTCATAAGTCCTGCCCGAACCTGTTCTTCCACCCAAGAGTGATCTAGTGTCATCTGCCGTATCTGCCCCTCACGGATCAGATAGGCTCGACTATCACCCAGTTGACCGATATGCACCTTATCCTCAAGAAAGACGACGGCGGTCAAGGTTGATCCCATCCCATTGCGCTCTAGCATCATTTGAGATGCGGCAAGCACCTTGTCGTTTGTGGCTACCATAGAATCGAAAAGAGCGTGTTGAATATCCTCTGCCGGGCTGTCGTAGTAGTAGGATATGAGGCTTTTCAGGGTCATTTCGCTAGCGATCTGACCGGCTTGTGCGCCTCCAACCCCGTCACTCACTGCGAAAAGGCTTCCGCGCACTGCTAAAAGGGTGGGGTCTTCTGGCTCATAGTAGTCGAACTTGTCTTCGTTATTATCTCGCACCATCCCCATATCGGTTTTGGCAGAGTATTTGAAGAGAGGGGTGCAACGGGGTTGTTGGGCTTCGTATTCACGCCAGCCCCGTACCAGTTCGTCTCTATCAAATTTATCGGTTCTATCGAGGTCTTGCGTCTCTCCTGTGCTTGGAGCCAAGTCGCTCATGTTTAGGCTCCTGTTTTGGCTTGGAAGAGGAAGCGGCTTTTCCCGATCTGAACCTCGTCACCATCAAAGAGCATTTGGGGGCGATTTGGTTCAAGCCTCATGCCGTTCACCACGGTTCCATTGGTGCTACCAATGTCGATGAGAAAGGTTCCCTCTGCATCGTGTCGGAGGATAGCATGGCGTCCTGAAACAAAGCTATCTTGCGTTAGGACAACATCATTGCCGACTTTGCGTCCAATGGAGATAGGACCATCCATCACATGAATATTCGGTGCGATACCCTCTTGGCAGAGTAGGGTTCCATGAATAACCCATGCCGACTCGGCGGCGGGAGGGGCAGTCGCATCATAGTCATAGAGAGGCGTGGCAGGAGGTGTCGGTTCCGCATCCTGAATATTGCCAAAAAGATTGGCAGGAGGGGGGGCATAAGCTGCTAGTCCGATTACAGGCTCTGGTTCCTCATCTGGCTCCGCAAATGGCGACGGAGCAGAGTCCTGGGCAGCCTCTGAAGGTGCACTTCCAAAGATATAGGAGAGGGCAACATTCTTCTGAGATGCCTCTTCATAGGAAGGTGGGGTAACAGGTGCAGGAGGAGCATAGGACTGCCCACCCATTGCGGTGGCATCGTTGTCCACATCATCATAGGCTTCGCCAAGAGCCGCCACCTGTACAAGAGTGCGCCACATTCCAAAGCGAATTTTGGTTCCGTGTTCTACGGGTGTGCTGACACCCGGCACGAGGCGGTCATTGCCGATTTTGGTACCGTTGCTACTTCCAAGGTCCTCGACATAGATGGTTCCCGACGTGACAGTGAGCTTGGCATGGCTACGGGAGAGTGTGGCTTCCGATATTTGAATGTCGGCGTTCACACGTCCAACGATGTTGACTCCCTCATGGAGAGCATGTTTCTGTCTCGTGTTTCGATCCACAAGGTAGGCGAAGATTTCGGCGGGTGCTTCGCCGGTTCCAATGACATTTGATCCTAGCATAAAGCCACACTCCCCGCAGTATTTCTCTAAAAGAGAGGTCGTTGCCTGACAGGCGGGGCAAGTTGTTGTCCCCCCTATCTGTGTGCGACTGGAGTCCATGATGGTAGCTCCCATCGCGCCTGGGTTAATGAGGGTCTGATCCGAATTGATTCCCATCATTTTGGTGGGGTCAACGTTACTCAAGTTCTGTTCCCTTTCTATTCCCGCTTGCCCTGATCCAGATTATAGATGGCTCCAATGAGCGTTTTCTCAACGCCCTGTCCACCTTGCTGTAGAGCCTGCATTGCTTGGGTTAATTCGTTGGCTTGGAGAGTGCGCCCTGCTTGAACGAGCATGGTTCGCGTCTTCTCGATCTCTTCTATGGCTCCCATTGCGGTGAGCTGCTGAGTTCGCATCCCCATCATCGTCTTTTGGAGATTCATAGAGGCGTTTGCAACTTCAAGCTCTGCCTGGACAATGGGATTATAGTTCGACTGAATAACGTCTCGGTCCTTCGTGAACTCACAAAGGCTCTCCACTGTGGCAGATTGGGGTGCATTTAGCACGAGATCATCATACGTGGTTTCGAACTTCGCAGTGCGGAAAACGCCCTGTGGGTGTCGATCATACTCGAATTCGAAGAGGACGGAGCGGGTCATACCGCGCTCTATGTCTGTGAGGGAGACATCGACAATATTTCCCATAGTGCTGGGTTGTAGTCCGTAGACTTGGCGAATATTGACCCATCGCGGGAGAGTTGTACGAATTCGGACATTCTTTGCCACGAGGGTCATTAGGCTCTGCATTTCGCGCCGAAACACGTCTGGGATGAGGTCTGGGCGTTGGATATGGTAGTAGTTTCCTCCGCTTTTGCGGGCAATACCCGCCATCAATTCCTCATTGTACTCGCTTCCAAACCCAAGAGCGGTGATGGTGATTCCCCGCTTCTTCTGCTCTCCAACCTGTTGAACGATGGAGTTGTAGTCGCGTAGT
>CAMCUQ010000121.1 GCA_945878775.1 Chthonomonas calidirosea | reverse complement strand
GTGGAGAGCAATACAATTTTCTAAAAACGTGTCTCTTTTGAAGAGTGAGTATAGCATGTCCTCTTTTGTAGCGTCAAGGGAATGAGTGAACTTCTAGCATTTTGTTTCGGTTCGCCAAAAATAAAAAAATAGGAGGAGGAAGATTCATTCTCCCTCCTCCTGCACTTTATGCTTGCCCCCGTCACTTAGTCACCGTCATAGGGACCAGCAGGAGCCTCTACGTTTCCCCTACCCTCATCACCCTCTCCACGAGGTCCTCCGGGAGGAGGAGGGGGTCCCTGTCCATCGTCGTCAAAGCCACCGGGAGGGGGCGGAGGGGCGCCCGCACCTTCTCCACGACCGCCGGGACCTCCGGGTCCTCTGCCTTCGGGACCACCCCGCTCACCGCGTCGTCCTGCACCGGGTCTGCCTTGCCCTTCAGGGCGGGGAGGCATTAGCTCATCACGAGTCAGCTTGCCGTCACGGTTTTTGTCTAGCTTCTTCAAAGAGTCGGTTGCCTTGCCGATCTCATCTGCATCAATGGTCCCATCGTGATTGATGTCAAGAGCCTTGATGAGCGGAGGAACTGGGCGACGCTGTCCGCCTTGGCGTCCGTCTCGCGGAGGGGGAGGAGGACCTTCGGGACCTCCAGGAGGTGGCGGACCACCGGGTCCCTCATCATGCCCGCCGGGTCCTCTGGGAGGAGGGGGTCCTTCAAAACCTCCGGGTCCTCTGCCTTCGGGACCACCGCGCTCACCGCGTCGTCCTGCACCGGGTCTGCCTTGCCCTTCAGGGCGGGGAGGCATTAGTTCATCACGAGTCAACTTACCGTCACGGTTTTTGTCTAGCTTCTTCAAAGAGTCGGTTGCCTTGCCGATCTCGTCTGCATCAATGGTCCCATCGTGATTGATGTCAAGAGCCTTGATGAGCGGAGGAACCGGGCGACGCTGTCCGCCTTGGCGTCCGTCTCGCGGAGGGGGAGGAGGTCCCTCTTGTCCTGGACCTTGTGCAAGTGCCCCAAGTGGGCAAAGAACAAACGTGCCGAGCAACACACCGATATATGTCTTCTTCATGGTCGTCATCTCCTTGGTTTTCGTCTTAGTGAGTGTCCTTCCCGCTCCTCCGTCACTCCCTACGGAGAAGCGGGTTTGAGAAGAGAGGAAGCGTTTCCGCTCAGGACATCTATAGGATAGTGCACGAAGATGAAAGTAAAATGAAAAAACAAAGTTCTTCAAAAAAGTTTTGATTCTTTTTTGCAAAACGCTATTGGGGAATCTCCATCAGGGCGGTGGGGAGTCTTTCACTCGTGGTGAGGAGGGCTTTGCCATTGGGGCGGTAGCAGATCGACTCACCTTGTATGGTGAGCGGTAACAGGAATTGCCGTGGCTTCCCGCGTAACGCCTCCACAAGCGATTGCCCCGGCAGGAGTGTCCACTCGTAGGCTTGGGTGTAGGTGCGAACAACGGCACGTAGTCCATCACGACGGACACTTCCCCCCGTTGTCATGCGCTCCCCTTTTGCATAGAGGCTTTCCCCCCGTAGGAATGTATTGTGGAAGGCTACATCTCCTACTCTTTCGAGAGTAACCTTCTCTTTGGGGCGTAGAGGCAGAGGATAGCGGTAGATTCCGCTATGTCCGTTCCCTTCTTTTGTTACCACAACGATCTCACCCGTTTTAGGATGAACTAGAATCGTTTCGCTGTCGTGATGCCCGTCGGGATAGCGTACAGGATAGGCGGTGCTTGGCATTGTATTGCTCTCCTGCATCGTCTTATGGACATCTACCTTCGGCTCAGACACTCCATAGATGGCTATATCGTCTCGATTGTGGTTGTTGTCGCCAAGATCGGAGATATAGAGCGCGGAATCTCCATTTGCTCCGGGACCTACGGCGATGTCCTCCCAATCCACATTCACAGCGTTGAGAACCTTGAAGCGCGCTAATGTTCGCCCTGTGTAGTCGATAGCATAGAGCCACGCATCATCTCCAGAGTCGTTGTGCGTCCAGAGAACCCCCGAATTCCACCAGCTACACGCCAAGCCAGAACTCTCATTGATTCGCTTGTCTGTGAGTGTGGCAATATTGCGAGGGCGATTCTCGACACGGTGCACCATGTCTTTTGCGAAAGCCTTGATGGCGACTTTTGCAGCATGTTTCGCCGCATCAAGGCTTTGTGCGAGTAGAAAAGTGGGGAAAAGTAAAAGGCTAGCGGTGATGCAGTACAGGTTCCATTTGAGGCGAAGAGGAGGCATGGGTCTCTTTCACTTTCTTACTCTCGGGAAGAGCCGCATAAAGGGCAGGGTACTGTTTGATAATCCATTCGCGCAACCCCAAGCCGTTGGAGTTTTGGCGATACATCTCCAAAAAGTCGTCCATTGCACGCGCTTGTCCAAAACGAATATGTCCATAGCGCCACGTAAGCTGACGTTTCTGTGCTTCGTCCAGGGGTATGTTCTCATAGATGTGGAGATAGAGGGTTCCCACCAGTCCAGAGCGATCTGAGCCACCTCGGCAGTGGAAGAGGATAGGGTACTCGGCGTTGTCTAACACACCCAAAATATTGACGAGAACTTGGGGGGGAGGAAACTTAACGGCGCTGAAGGCAGTATCTATGTGACGCACGTGAAGATTTTGGCAAGATTCTATCTCGGAGCGGTACCACGTATCGGCGAGGGAACCCCCACGCAGATTGAGCATGGTGCGAATGCCCTTGTCCTTTAAGAAGTCATCCAGAAGGTTGCCTGTGATATGGGCACTCCGGTAGATATGCCCCTCGGACACAGTGCGTATATTGCCACCAAAGACTCCCATATAGCGCAGGAGAAGCAAAACGAAAACCACGAAGACCCCAAAAGCGAGCAAAACCTTGCGCCAAAGACGCCGAGGTTTGCGTTGCGTCACGGTGAGAGTCTCTGTTGCTACCATCTTACTACTCCTTTCTTTTTTGCTTTGTTCTTAACAGTATAGCAGAATCCTTGCTACTCTTGGGGAAATAGCGCAAAACCAGAGAGGAAAAGCGCGAACGATGTTGAATTTGGAAACGCAGATAACCTAGATTGATGCCTGTTTTTAGGAGATACTCTTTTCTATGAAAGCCGCAGAATTAGTTGCCACGCGCTACCGTCAGATTCACCTCGATTTTCATACCGCCCCTCAGATTCCCGATGTGGGAGCCGATTTCGATGCCGATACCTTTGCGGAGACGCTCGTGGAGGCGCGGGTGAACTGGATTACGCTCTTTGGGAAGTGTCACCATGGGATGAGCTATTACCCCACCAAAGCGGGAGTCATGCACCCAAGTCTCAAGTTTGATCTCTTGGGAGAGCAGATCGAAGCCTGCAAACGCAAAGGTATCGCGACTCCGGTCTATATCTCGATACGAGTCGATCAGCACATGGGTATGACACGCCCCGACCTCGTTGCTCGCTTGGAGGATGGAAGGCTCTGGGGTCCCAACGCGAATCAGGCATCCTGGTATCAGATGTGCTTGGGCAACAAAGAGTATATCGACTATGTGGCGGCGCAGACCGAAGAGGTTCTGAAGAATTATGATGCCGATGGTATCTTCTACGATATGTGCTACTATCCTCCTGATCCCGGCTGTTTTTGTGAGAACTGCCTTGCGCGTTTGGGGGATGCGAGACACGATGTGGTGGCACACCGTCGCCAGACCTTTGAGATTTTGCGCGAGTATACCACGCGACTTTCTCAACTCTGCTATTCCTTGCGCCCCAACGCCACCACCTTTTTCAATAGCCGTGTGACTGCAAATGTGCATCGGGAATTGGACACGCTCACCCATTTGGAGATCGAATCTCTCACCACGGGAGGTTGGGGATATCTCTTCTTCCCCTGTTGGGCGCGTGTGGTGCGCTCCTATCCGCGCCCACTCCAGGGCATGACGGCACGTTTCCATAAGTCCTGGGCAGATTTTGGAGGACTGAAGACGATCCCACAACTGCAATATGAAGCTGCCTCCATTGTGGCGACAGGAGGGGTCGTAAATATTGGCGACCAATTGCACCCACGTGGCACGCTGGATAGGGGAGCCTATCAGGTTATGGGGGAGGTCTTCAAGCGGGTGGAAGCGATAGAGGAGTACTGCCTTGGTGCAGAGCCTCTTACCGATATTGGGGTACTGCTTCTGCCAGAAAATGAGGAGGCTCTCTCTGGAGAGACGGATAGCCGAGGCTTGGTCAAAATCGATGGGAGTATTGAAGGCACAGCGGCAATCCTGGCGGCATTGAAGCATCAGTGGAACGGTGAGACTCCCGACCGCGACAACCTGAACCGATACAAGGTTGTGATTCTGCCGGACAGAGGGGTTCTTGACGCTGGAACGAAGGCGCAGCTCTCCGCGTATCTGGCGCAGGGAGGTAAGATTCTCTTCTCCCATGAGGCGACTTTGAGCGAAGGCGCATTCACTGTGCCAAATAGTCCTGTTAAGTATGTTGCGCCTTGCCCGTGGGTTCCTTCCTATATGCGTTTGGGTGATAAATTGGGCGCGGGACAACCCGATACAGAGTTTGTGAACTATAAGCCCGGCTCTCATGTGGAACCTATCGAGGGGGCGCAAACGTTTGGGGAGGTGTGGCAGTCCTACTTTAACCGCGCTCCGGGCAAGTTTTCTTCCCATAACCAGACTCCCGCCGATAAGCCCACGGGCTACCCGATTGGAGTGCTCTCGGCAGAGGGTACAATGGGGTATCTGTATGCCGCCGTCTTCAAGGGGTATCGAGAGGACGCTTTCTATCTCTACAAGGAGATTGTGGCGCGAATGCTGGAGAGTCTTCTGCCAGAGCCACTCATCAAGCCGATCCAGAACGTTCCTGCCTCCATGGAGATCGATGTTTTGCGGCAGGCAGAGCAGAATCGGCTTGTGGTGCATCTTGTCGCCTTCCAACCCACACGCAGAACCGCAACGAATGAGTATATTGAAGACACGATCCCGATTCCGAATGTGGAGTTTGCGCTTCGCACTGGCACGGCTCCGAAGCGGGTCTTCCTTGCTCCCACAGGAGAAGAGATTCCCTTCCGACAAGAGAGAAACTACTGCACTGTTACCGTTCCCACCGTCCTCACACATCAGATTGTGGTTTTCGAGGAGTGACTTTGATTCGATTTATGCATAGAACCTAATTCTTGCTTGTGCTATAGTCTAGCCTATCTACGCAAAAGAAATGTCTGCCTCTGTGAAGCATAGAAATCTACATGTTGATGTTTCTGTAGGGTGCAAGTATACCCATAACTATCTCAATTTGGAGGCTTCGCTTGACTGAATTATCGACCTATATGCGCGGTTTTAAGACATACATGGCGAAGAATGCTACATCGCTTCAACCTTATAGTAGTGATCGTAATTGGTTGGAATTCGCGATTCCGGGGCAAACTGTATGCCACATAAATGTCTATCATGATTTCATAAAAAAACAGATTGGCGTTGCCCTGATGATTTATCAACCGGAGCCTAGCCCAATTTTTGAAAGATTGGCTCAGAACAAGATTGAGATTGAAAACAAAATAGGAGACGAAAAAAGAAAGAGATTGGAGTGGCAACCATCTAATGCAGTGGCCAACCCCTATGCTTGTATCTTGGTTGTGAGAGGCATTGAAAAAGACGAAATATCTAATCCCGATATGTGGACTGCTCATTATGAATGGCTCATGACCTATCTGGATAGATTCATAAAGGTTTTCAGTGAGGAACTTGCGTAACTCCTACTCTCTTTAGTTTCCGGTAAATCCGAGTGCATTTTGGTCTTGAATTTGCTCTGAGTTCCGCTTCCGCCTTCGGTGGGCGGTGACTCCGGTGGTAAGATGGGCGGTGACGCTGTTCTTTTTTCGGATTTGCCCTAGCGGTTCGGGCAAGTTT
>CAMCUQ010000120.1 GCA_945878775.1 Chthonomonas calidirosea | reverse complement strand
AACGACCTCTTTCTTAAGGTCATCTATTGCGCTTTCCCGTGCGGCTTTGTCGGAGTTTTGGATTGCTGCCGCGATGTCATTGCCCATTTGGGTCTGAATGGCGTCGAGTATAACCGGGTCAGGCAGGTAGAGAGCAACTTCGCTCTTTGGCTTGCCTGCGAGTTCTCGTAGCTCTTCCTGCATCTCGCATTGCACTTTAATTACGGCGTGCGCCACATCCATCGCTTGCAGAATATCGTCTTCTGAGACGAAGTTCGCGCCAGCCTCGATCATGATGATCGCTAGTTTCGTTCCTGCCACGACGAGGTCGAGTTCTGAAACTGCGATTTGGGCATGTGTTGGGTTGACGATGTATTCGCCTTCGATTCTGCCCACACGCACGGCTCCTACGGGACCTTCCCACGGAATATTCGAGACCATGAGTGCGGCGGATGCTGCAAGAATGGAGTTTGTGTCGGGGAGTGCTTCAAGGTCAACGGAGAGGGGGAGGACGATAACTTGGACATCGTTTCTCATACCATCAGGGAAGAGGGGGCGCAAAGGACGATCTATGAGGCGGGAGGTGAGTATTGCCTTTTCGCTAGGTCTTCCACCGCGCTTTACGAAGCCACCGGGGATTTTGCCTGCCGCGTACTTTCTTTCTTCATAATCACAGGTGAGGGGGAAGAAGTCCATTCCCGGCTTCACTTCTGCGCTCATCGTAGAGTTGGCAAGAATTATGGTATCGCCATACTGAAGCCAAATGGAGCCGCCAGCCTGTTTTGCAAGTTTGCCTGTTTCCAGCTTTAGAAGTCGCCCTGCGACTTCACGTTCTACCGAATGTATCAATTTTTTCTCCTGAAATGCTTTAAGAGAGGGCACTCCTCGTGTGGATATTGTTTGCGTACACATGCGAGGAGGGTGCAGTGAGTGATAGGGCTAAAAGTGGAGTGTACAACTCAAAAAATTAGCCCTAGAATCTACAAATGCCTAGTGCGGGGAGGTAGAAGAAAGGGGTCAGGGAAAATGGAGGCTCACTCTCCACTTACCCTGAACCCTCGGCACCTGTTGCACTAGGGTAGAGAGTACGCAATCGGTATTAGCACAAGCACATCTATTATCGTTAGCCTTACCCCTCACCCCATTGAGGGTGAGGGGAGGTGACTTCTGATGTCTGAATGTGATGTGTATAATGCGGATTGTGGTCAGTACTTGCTACGGATACCTAATTTGGAGACGAGAGCACGATAGCGCTCAATGTCTTTTTGACGGACATAGTCCAAGATACGACGGCGACGACCAACCATCATCATCAATCCACGGCGCGAATGGTGATCGTGCTTGTGAATCTTGAGATGCTCAGTCATCTGAGTGATGCGAGACGATAGTAGCGCAACCTGAACTTCAGGGGAGCCAGTATCTGTATCATGAACGCGATTGTCTTCGATCACGTTCTTTTTTATTTCAATTTTCAGCGCCAACGCCGAAAGTCCCTCCTTATACACAGATAGCATAGTTTAGCATAGGAGCAGGGTAAAAAGCAAGGAGAAGTTTGCGAAGTACGGGGTAAAGCCTCTCAAAATAGAAGACTCTTGTACGGTTCTTTATAAAATGAATCTTGAACGTGTTGAATTGCTTGACAGGGAAACGGTTCAGCGGTATACTAACTACACATCTCCAAGCAAATCGCGAGTATCCTTTTTGCTGTTCTGCGTTTACCCCACTTTTGACGAATTCCAATAACTCCGACACAAAGACCCAAGTTGTGGTTTTTGATTTGCCCTAGGATACCCATACTGCATGACCATTCCTGCTCCCGTGAAGGTTCCCGTTACCTCTAATGCCTCTAACGAGATCGTGTTCGTAATTGATTTCGGGGCTCAGTACACTCAGTTAATTGCACGTCGTGTGCGTGAGTGTCAAGTCTACTGTGAGATATTACCACACGACACCTCCATCGCCGAGTTAGCCAAGCGCAATCCTAAAGGGATCATTTTTTCGGGCGGACCTTCCAGTGTGTATGAAGAGGGTGCACCTCATGTTGATCCGGCTGTCTATGAGATTGGTGTCCCTATCTTAGGTATCTGCTATGGACAGCAGTTGATGTCGTATCAGCTTGGAGGAGTGGTGCGCCCTGCGGAACAGCGTGAATATGGACATGCCGAACTAAGGGTGCTCAACCCTGACCCGCTCTTTTTGGGGATTGGCGAGAGAGATACAATTCTACCCTGCTGGATGAGCCACGGTGACAAGGTGCTTGAGCCTCCCCCTGGTTTTGAAATTGTTGCTACAACAACCTCTACCGCAGTTGCTTCCATGGCAAACCGCGAACGCAATCTCTACGGGGTGCAGTTTCATCCCGAAGTTCAGCATACCCCTTTTGGGCAAGACCTCCTGCGTGCTTTTCTTCTGGGACCCTGCGGCTGTTCGGGGACGTGGACTGCCGAGAACTTCATCGAAGATGCCGTTGCCAAAATTCGTGCCGAAGTGGGAAGCTCTGGTGTTATATGCGGCGTCTCTGGGGGAATCGATAGTTGCTGTGTGGCGGCGTTAATGCATCGCGCTATTGGTGAACAACTCACCTGTATTTTTGTCGATCATGGTCTTTTGAGGAAGGGTGAGGCGGATCAGGTACGCCGCGACTTCGCGGAGGCTTTTGGTATTCGGCTTATTTATGCAGACGTGCGTGAGAGGTTTTTGACGCGCCTTGCTGGAGTCACGGACCCGGAGCGCAAACGGAAGATTATCGGCGAAGAGTTTGTTCGGGTGTTTGAGTCGTATGCCAGTGAACAAAAAGATGCGGCATGGCTGGCACAAGGGACCCTTTACCCTGATGTTATTGAGAGTGGTGGTAGTAGTAAGTCTGTTACGATAAAGACTCATCATAATGTGGGGGGATTGCCGAGTGAGATGAACTTTAAAGTGATAGAGCCTTTACGCTTACTCTTTAAGGATGAAGCGCGTGCTGTTGCAGCCAGTCTTGGACTTCCCGATTCGATTGTCTGGCGTCATCCTTTCCCCGGTCCCGGGTTGGCTATTCGTATTATTGGTGATGTGACGGAAGCAAAACTCACACTACTGCAAAATGCAGATGCTATTTTTATGGAAGAGTTGAAGCAGGCGGGGCTGTACCGAGAGATTCGGCAGGCATTGGTAGTTTTGACTTCGGTGAAGACTGTGGGTGTGATGGGCGATTTGCGAACGTATGCGTATACGGTTGCGCTTCGTGCCGTTACAACGGAAGATTTTATGACGGCGAAATGGGCACGTATTCCGTATGATGTTCTGGAGACGGTGAGTAGCCGTATCGTGAATGAGGTTGAGGGTGTGAATCGTGTCGTTTATGACATAAGCTCGAAGCCACCTGCCACCATTGAGTGGGAGTAGGGGCGAAGAATGGGAAGCTTGCAACCGCATCGCGTTGCCGAAGTGCTTTTCTCGGAAGAGCAGATTCAGGTGCGCGTTCGAGAGCTAGGAGCGGCTATTTCGGGTGATTTCTCCGATGAATCGGAACCTCTGCTCCTTGTTGGCGTCTTGAAAGGGGCTTCCCTGTTTCTCTCTGATCTAGTGCGTGAGATCGCACGCCCATTGGAGTTCGATTTTGTGGCACTCTCTTCCTATGGTGACGCTACAGAGACCTCTGGTGAGGTGCGTGTACTGAAGGACTTGGATATCGCGGTTACTGGTAAGCATGTCATCATTGTGGAAGATATATTGGACACAGGACTGACGCTTCGTTTTAGTTACCTTATCGAAAACCTGATTGCCCGACATGCCAAATCGGTCAGGGTCTGTGTATTGTTGAACAAACCGTCACGCAGGCGTGTGCCGGTTCCAGTAGATTATTGTGGCTTTGAGATAGAGGATCGCTTCGTAGTGGGTTATGGCATGGACTATGCGGAGCAGTATCGGCATTTGCGGTACATCGGAGTGATTGAATTCATAAAATAGATGTACTCTTCTAATTCTTTCGCTGTGAAATCACTAGCTTTGGGCAGCAGCGACCCTATTCCCCTTAAAATTCACGAGGTGAAACACCACACATGGAAGACAATCCCAGCTTTAACTTGTCCGATTTAGAGGGCAAGCCGATGGCAGAGTTACAGGAGTTGGCGCGTGAACTGGGAGCCGCAAACGGCACTACAGGATCGCGCAAAGAGGACATTATTGCACGCATTTTGCAGGTTCAGTCCGACCGTAACGCACTGATTCACGCAAAGGGTATTTTGGAGATTTTGCCCGATGGGTGGGGTTTTCTACGACGTAGCAACTTTTCTCCCCACGCTGAGGACATTTATGTCTCTCAGACACAGATTAAGCGTTTCGCCTTGAGGACTGGGGATGAGGTTTCCGGGCAGGTGCGCCCTCCCAAGGAATCGGAAAAGTTTTACGGATTGCTTCGTGTGGAGAGCGTCAATGGCGTCGATCCAGACACGGCACGTAATCGCGTAAATTTTGAAGACTTGACGCCCATCTATCCCGATGAGCTTTTGACCCTTGAGACGACGCGTAACGAGATGACCGGACGCATTATGGATTTACTCTCTCCCATTGGGAAAGGGCAACGTGGTATGATTGTGGCGCAACCCAAAGCGGGCAAGACCACGGTTATGAAGACCATTGCGAACTCCATTGCATTGAATCATCCAGAGGCGCTCTTGATAGTTTTGATGATCGATGAACGCCCTGAAGAGGTAACGGACATCCGACGCTCTGTTAAGGGCATTGTGGTTAGTTCTACATTCGATGAGACACCTGAGAACCATATGCGCGTGGCAGAGATGGTTTTGGAGCAGGCAAAGCGTTTGGCTGAGAGTAAGCGGGACGTTGTTATTTTGATGGATAGTTTGACGCGCTATACTCGTGCCTCTAACTTGACCGTGAACCCTAGTGGGCGTACCTTGGCGGGAGGTCTTGATCCTGCCGCATTGTATCGTCCGAAACGTTTCTTTGGCGCGGCACGTAACATAGAAGAGGGGGGAAGCCTTACCATTCTGGCTACCGTACTCGTTGAGACGAATAGCCGCATGGACGACCTCATTTTTGAGGAGTTCAAGGGAACGGGTAATATGGAGGTGGAGTTGGATAGGAGTTTGGCAGAGAAGCGAATTTTCCCTGCTATATCGATGAAATCGGGTACACGGCACGATGAGCTTTTGTACGACGAGGACACCTTCCGACAAGTGGTGAAGTTGCGGCGATTACTCCATGGCTTGGAGCCATTGGAGGCAATAGAGCTACTGAAAGATCGTCTGCATCATACGAAGAGCAACCGAGAGTTCTTGAATATGGTGGATAAGACTCTGAAGACGGAAAACGATTGATCTCCCTCAGTGGGTGCGCGTCATGTTCTGGGCTAGTTGAGGAATAGGAACGGAGGCGAGCGGTGAGCGATTTCAAAAACCTTTTTGGTGATGGAGAGCCGGAGGAGGGCGAGCCTACTGCTTCTAACGGCGGTTACGATGCTGAGCCTGAGAATCGTTTGCCTCGCTCCTATGTGGAAAAAGAGGTGACGATTGCTAACGTTGTGGAGGAGATATATTATCCTGCCGGTCATGCTCAGGGGCGTTCTGAAAGCTCTATGTGGGTGTTGCTCCGTGATGCGAGGGGACGCGAGTTCAAGATCGTGATGTTGCCAGAATTGGGAAAAGCGATCTTGAGTGCAATTCGGAATGAGGTTCCTGATCGTCCCTTTACGCACGATCTTATCAAGAATGTGATTGAGAGGCTAGGGGCGACTTTAGAGAAGATCGTGATTGATGATTTGTGGCAGGATACGTTTTACGCAAAGTTGCATTTGCGTGTGGATGATACGACAGTGCATGAGATGGATGCGCGTCCTAGTGATGCCGTTGCCTTAGCACTACGTTTCCATGTCCCAATATTTGTTTCGGAGGCGGTGTTTGAGGCGACTCAGCCAGAAGAGCCTGCCTAGGGAGTGTAATTACGAGAATGTTGCGCCACGCGATGCGTGGCGCGTTTTTTT
>CAMCUQ010000119.1 GCA_945878775.1 Chthonomonas calidirosea | reverse complement strand
TGGAGGAGTGCCAACAGCAAGGGAAGATCATCCATGCGTTCGGTGAGAAAATCAGAGTTTGGTGTCTTCATGCGGGAGAGAGTACCCGCAGAAGGACGCTTTGTTCAAATCTTTGATTTCACTCCAAAAATGAGCGAACTGAGAGTAATTATACTTAATAAGCAAATTTTAAGTTCGTAATTCTTCGGTAGGAATCCTTTGTAGAATCCCGACTCTTTACTCTTTTTTTCGCTCTTGTGCTAAATCTAACGTTGCGCGTGCTATTAAAATGTGGCAAGAGCCATCCAATCGCTCTAGGGCGTCGTAGGCATCTAGGAGATCGCGCCCTGCAACGGTGATACCGTGGTAGGGAAGAAGGCAAGCAATAGCGTGTTTTGCGAGTTTTTCTTGCTGTGGCTCTAGTGCTTTGAGGGCGGCAAAAGCAAGGGCTTCACTATGTGCGGGAACCTCTTCCGCTAAAGGTATTATGCCATACTTCTCGGTTTGTTCGCTTGTAGGGGGAATCGGTTTTCGCATGTTTGCGAAAACGAGGACATTTAGCGGGTGAGCATGACAGACCCCCCCCGTTTTTGGAAAGGCGTTATAGAGGGCAAGGTGCATCCGAATTTCGCGAGACGTCTCTCCTTCGCCCTCCAAAACGGTTCCATCCGTCTCCAGAACAATGATCTCTTCAGGGCGCAGTCGCCAGAGCCTTTTGCTTCCAGAGTAGCGGGGAGTGCAGAGTATCCTCTCCCCGTGTCGCTGGCTGAAGTTCCCCCCTGCGCTGTCGAGGAGGCGACGGTCATAGGCGAGTGCAGCGACATCACAAAGCTGTTGTTTTGCAGACTCAAGGCTTAGCATACTAGACGATCCGAATCTCGGCAGGCTCATCTGCATTCACAGAGCGCACTCCGTCGTTTATTACTGTGACGATGTTCTCAATACGGACGCCGAAGCGCCCCGCAAGATAGATGCCCGGCTCTACCGAGAAGCACATCCCCTCTTGTAGGGGCAGGTTGTTTCCCGCCACGATGTAGGGAGGCTCGTGGGTGGAGATTCCAATTCCGTGTCCAGTGCGGTGCAAGAAGGCTTCCCCATATCCCGCCTTTGTGATCACCTCACGGGCAGCGGCATCCACCGCTTCGCAGGTGATACCGGGGGCTGCATGGTTGCGTGCTGCCCAGTGTGCCGCAAAGACTATCTGATAGACTTTGGCAACGTCGGGGTCACGCGGGGTTCCAAAGCAGACGGTTCGCGTGATGTCTGAGGCGTAGTGTTCTGCCAGACACCCGATATCGATAATGACGGTGTCCCCTTTTTGAAGGCGTGTGTTTCCGGTATGATGGTGTGGCAGAGCGCAGTTTGCCCCAAAACAGATAAGAGGATCGAATGAGGGGGCAGAACCTTTGGCACGGATGGCACTTAGCACAAACTCTGCTAATTCCAATTCGGTTATTCCCTCGCGCAGTTGCCCCAAAGCCTCTTCAAAGACTGCATCTATCAAGCGTGCCGCTTCGTCCATATTGGCGATCTCTGCGGGGGTCTTGCTTTGGCGCAGAGATGCCATAAGGTCGCCCGCAGGGGCAAAATGGAGGCTTGGAAAGAGGCTTTGAAGCCCTAGCAAATGAACGCTCAGGAGTTCATCGTCTACCAGAACCGTTGCTCCCTCTCCAATGGCGTACTCAGCGAAGAGAGCTTTTGCATCGGGATGCCAACCGTTCTGATCTTCCCAACCACGTACATGGGAGACACCAAGCGGGGTCTTTTGTGCTTGAGGCGCGTTCATGGCTGGCACAACGAAGGCGGGTTCACCCTGTGCAGGAACAAAGAGACCGACAAAGCGTTCGTGCCCGCCTTCTCGCCAACCCGACAGGTAGCGCATCTGATCGGTTCCTGCCAAAAGGGTGAGTGCGACACCTTGCGCCTGCATGGTGGTCTGTAGTTTGTGGATACGAGCCTGAAAATCGTTCATATTACAGTATCCTCTTCTTAACGGTCGTTCCCTGCGGTCCATCTCCCACTTCATAACCACATTCAAGGAGCGTGTTTCTTAAGGTATCCGATTCTGCCCAGTTTTTGGCTTTTCGGGCGATGTTGCGTTGCTCAATGAGACTCTGAATATCGGCAGGAAGCTCCTCTGTGCGAGGTTCTGTGCGTTTTGCAATATCCAGTCCCAAAACCACATCGAAGTTGACCCAGAGGCGATGGCTATTGTAGCTGTGGAGCAACCCGACGGCTTGGGGCATCCCCAAGTCGTCATTGAGTGCTTCCAGAACCCGGTCATGCGCCTCTTGATAGCCCGCCTCATCCGATAGGAAGGGATCGCTCTCTGGTCGCACAGAGTAGAGTTTCCGCAGTCCTGTGGTTGCGGCATCAATCGCATCTAGAGAGAAGTTTAGCTCGGAGCGATAGTGCGCCTGAAGGCAGAGATACCGATAGGCAAGCGGATCGTAGCCAGAGTCGATGAGTGACTGCAAACGATTGATGGAGCCACCCGTCGATTTGGAGATTTTGGCACTATTCATGAGCAAAAACTCGCCATGCATCCAGTAGCGCACGAAGGGATGCCCGGAAGCGCATTCACTCTGGGCAATCTCATTGGTGTGGTGCACTGGGATGTGGTCTACGCCCCCGCAGTGAATATCGAAGGTCTCTCCCAAATAGCGGCTCGACATGGCGGAGCATTCGATATGCCAACCGGGATACCCCACTCCCCAAGGACTCTCCCATTTCATAATGTGAGTCGGCTTATTGCGGAACCAAAGCACAAAATCGGAGGGGTTTCGTTTCGTTTCATCGGCGATAACCTCGACTCTTGCCCCTTGCCTCTGGTCCGCGAGGTTGAGACGGGCAAGTTTGCCATAGTCGTCGTCGCAGGAGGTATCGAAATAGATCGCCTCGGAGGTGAGATAGGTATAACCTTGTGCTTCGAGTTTCTGGACGATCTCTATCATTTCGACGATATGTTCTGTGGCACGAGGGGTCACGTCGGGGCGTTCTATGTTGAGGCGTGCGGTGTCCTGAAAGAACGCTTCCTCATAGAATCGTGCCAGTTCCCAGGGAGATTTACCTTCACGTTTCGCCGCGAGGTCCATCTTGTCATCGCCTTCGTCTGCATCTGTGGTCATGTGTCCCACGTCGGTTACGTTCATGACATGTAGCACATCGTAGCCGTTGTAGCGCAGGGTTCGGCGTAGAATATCCTCGAAGATATAGGTGCGTAGGTTGCCGATGTGGGCATAGTTGTAGACGGTGGGACCACAACAATAGAGTCGTGCCTGTGGGGGGTGAAGGGGAACAAACTCCTCTTTGGTTCGGCTCATGGTGTTGTAGAGTCGCAAAGCCATACTATGCTCCTTTCTGGGCAAAGAGTATTGAATCGAGACATTATACCAAACTCAGCGCGTGAAACATACCTCTACACCGAAATTCCCAAGAGATTCTCTTTCTTGTGGGTTTCTTGGTTTCTTTGATCACTCTGGAGATTTAACCAGAAGATAACATCCTTATAGCTTGGGGAAGGGTAGCCTCTATCGGATTCTCTTTCAACCAGAGAAAAGGAGGTGACACAATGCTGCTAATGCGGAAAAACGCCTTCATATTAAGGCTCTTACTGACCACATTTCTTTGTGCTACGGCTTTGAGGGTTGCTTCGCCCAACCCGCCTCAAGGTTCCTCATGATAGATGGTTTGGGATTGAGGCAAGCGACGTTTGGAAATGGGGGGGGCAAGCTAGAGGAAGATTGGAATCCGGCACGAGAGCGCACCTTTGGCTTTGGCTATTTCAAAGCCTATGCCGACGGTAGTCTGGGGATGGTTCCTTACCTGCGCCTTGAACCGAAAGACTATTTGGATGCACGCCCTGAGCAGGTTCCGCCGGCAAAGCCTGAATAAGAGACTCCTATTCTTGTGCGGTAGCTGCTCAGAGAGTGCTGTTTTGGTATCTACACGAATGCGATGTTGAGTGTGTTTAGGGGTGAAAGAGAGCCTTTTCTAAGCGATATAAGTACGCTTCTTGAGGCAGAATTTTGGGTGCAGTGGTCTCCCATTGAGCGATGCCCAACTCATCCCATGCAAAAGAACTCATTGCCGCTGGCACAGTGATTGTGCTTTGTGCCGTAGGTAGTGCACCCTTGTTAACGGAACTGAGGACGGTTTGTAGTCGATGCTGTGTACCCTCATAGTGGAATGCGAGCCGATAACTCTGGGCTGTTTTTAAGCCACTGGGAATGGAAAACGGGATAATCTGGCTTTTGCCGTTTGTGGTGAGAACGACTCGCACATGGTTTGGGCTACTGATCTGTAGGGTGAGGGACTCCCTTTTCAGAGGTTGCTCACTATTAAAAAGCCCTAGCACAATGGGATTATCGGGGCGTGTTCCGAAAGAATCTACAGAGAAGTCCAGTGTGGCATGGAAGTTCTTTTTGTAGTTGGTGGGCTGAATGGGATGTACATAACGACGGCGTTGGGGAGTGGGTGAGAGGAGCTTTTCTCCTTGAAATCCGGTGCGCCATGTCCCCTCAACGCGAACGGCTTTTGCCTCTTGAGACCACATATAAGGCACTGCATCCGCGCTCATCGCCGAGCCTTCCTGCTCTGGGTTGCTCTTTCTGCCAATAGCCAGCATATCAAAGTCAAAGTACCATCCTCGGCGCAAGGGGTCGGATGCAAAGTTGTCTGAGAAACGAGCAACCGCTTCTTGACCTGTGTTGAAGGTCTGGTTACTCAGCGAGGAGAGGAAAGGGTTGACTACGGTGTTCAATCCCTGACCATACTTGGTGTGTTCTGACCAAACCCAAACGTACTCGTCACTATATGCCAGAGCAAGCGAGAGATTCGACCACAATGAGATTTTTGTACTGCTAGGAGTGCCTTCCCAAAGGTTCCATGGATCATCCTCTACCCATGCCGCCATGCCTATTTTAACGAAGGTGTTGTACTTCTTTGGGTTGGTGCTATACCGACGCCAATCGCGTATCTCTGCGCGAGATGCCTCAAACCGGTCACGATTACCGGGATAGCCGTCTTGCATACCATCACTGGCTGCATAGACTGTGCCGGGACCTTGACCAAAGTAGAAGGTGTTTTCGAAACCGTGTATCAGTTGTCCGGGTGCTTCAATTGCGTCGAGTACGCCATTAAGGAATGGCACAACTCCTTTTAGCGGGCCATAAACGTTCGTAGCGTCCGACCATGCAAACGTGATGATGATCTTCACGGCAGGAAGCTCGCGTTGAACCGCCCTTATCCACTGCGCCCCGCGTTTTCGGAGTAGTTCGGGAGTGTCCTTGCCTAACGGGAAGTGCAAATCTTTTGGACGTGCTGGGTCGAACTCAGGAACTCCAGACTCGGTACGCCATCGGTAATTGCTATACTGTTCGGTATCGAGCCAGAAACCTTGGAGTTTCGCTTCACGGCAGAGACGTGCCGCCATGCTGGCGTTGTTTTCAACGATTGCCCAGTCGTGGTCATTGGTGAAGTCTGGCATAAAGCGACCACGAGTACCGTCGCTCATGTTGTAGTATAAGAAGTTATCCGTCACACTGCCCCACCGCACAGACTTCAGGTCTTTAACAATAGGAGCGATTGCCTCATAGGGTATTTTTACGCTGTTCCACAGAAGTTCGTGCAGGAAGTAGTCCCGTTGTGGTATCCCCATCTTCTCTGCCCACACTTTATCCACAACGGCAGGAACGACATAGCCATCAAAGGGAAAGGAGGCGAGAAACGTCGGGTGTTTGGCGAGGAAGCGCGAAGTTATAGCACTCTCTCCTCCATTGGTTCCATATTGCCCGCCTCCGATGAACTTCTTTCCCCGTAGCTCTTTGGGTCTTGCCCAATCCTCTCGTAGTGGTTCGGGGTTGGCTTCGACCCGTATCCATGCCAGAGCGACGGTGCCGGAGTCGTGGCAAGGGTCTAAACGCAGACGGGAACCTGGCTCTAAGGGGGGAAGTGAGATACGGTACTCGTGCCATTTCCCATCGTTCTTCACGGAGAAAAGCCGGTTACGCTTTTCAGCGAATTCCGTCCCATAGTAGACTTGACCGACGGGGTCTGAGTTGGAGCGCATACGAACCGTCACGAGTATATACTGACCCGTAGGGCAGTTGATAGGAGGGCTTGTCAGGTTCGGATCGGGCGATTTTACCTCCATCACCAAGCCCTCCGACAGAACATTGGCACGCGTGATCCCGCCGTTCTTTGTCCAACCTTCCGTACCACGTGTGAAGTCCCAGTAGGCTACTTGAGTGGAGCAATGAGCGGAT
>CAMCUQ010000118.1 GCA_945878775.1 Chthonomonas calidirosea | reverse complement strand
CCGCAAAACGGACACTACATTCGCTATTTGAACGCCTTAACTGGGCTACAGCAGAAGATTCTGGAGTTGTCGGGATGTTCTGCTGGTCTCTATGTGAGGCTAACCACCCAATTCGGGATTTCCCCCGAAAAATGAGCGAACCGAGAGTCTTTATTCTCTTTTGTTTTCTTTTTGCTCGTTTCATCGGTCGGTGGCTTCTCTTTTAGCGCTTTATTGGTCGCTTGGATTTCTCGACGTAAGGCACGCAGTTTTAAGTCTACTCTATCAATGGCTTTCAGGCATTCAATCGCATATTTGTTCATGCCCACTTTGTCAGCACCAGGTTGATCAAGGAGAGCATTCCAACGCGCAATCAAGCCCGCGTCATTTTGAAAGAAGACATTGTGGAATCGTACAAGATTGAGGGGAGTAAGGTTCTCACGCAAGTCCCGCAAGTACTCCTCTTTTAATTTTTCTGGTTCCTCTTCTTCTTTTTCAGCTAATATCTCCTGAGGAAATTCCGGCACGATGTCCTTAGTGAGATACGCTACTTGCTTGTCTGCCTCACTCTTGATATTTGCTCCGAGTGTTTTGATGGCATCTGTGCCAATCGACGCCAAAAGCCCTTTGTAGACAGAATAGCGTTGGTTATATCGCTGAATGCTCTCTACAGCATCCCAAATATTGCCATTCAAGCCCATTAGAGGGATGCCTGCGAGAATCTCAGCTAGAGAAGGCTCTTTAGGTATGGTGTTTTCAATTTTGGGAGAGATCGGTTCTGGTTGTACAAGGAAGATGTAGCGATGCGTCAAGGAGTAGGCAGGTTTATCCTGTACCGCTGCAACGGCGAGATTGAGGGGTTCGTTATTCCAAAGCCCCCCATCAATGTACCATCTCTTATCAGCCTGAACAGGCGCAAAAGCACCTGGAAAGGCGGAGGTTGCCGAGCCTGCTTTTAAGAGATTCTCGGTATTATTCTTATTTGTGTATGCTCCGAGGGCAAAATCGATAAAGTTCGCCCGTGTATCGACACTAATCATGTGTCCCAAAGCGTCTGCCGTATGCATTTCCTGACCATGCACCTCCGTGCGACAGAGAGCAGTGTACAGGTCTAGATCAGCAGGTGGATTTGCTGTACCTCTCTTCATCTCACTGCGAATTTTCTCTATCAGAGGTTCTCTATTGAGAAGGCTCTTGGGGTCTGAAGAGTATCGCAATTTCTGTACGTCAGCGGTCTCCACCCAAGCATTTCGAAAGACGCTAAAGGGTTTATTAAAGGCGAGACAATGCCCTAGCAAGACACAGTTGATGCCCCCTGCTGAGGCTCCTGTGATAATGTCTAGGACGGGTCTGATTTTTGCGTGTTCTAGCAAGGTCTTGTAGGAAGGAGAATCCGCCTCAGCACTCTTGTCCCAGGATCGTACAAAGCGTAAAATCTCATGTGCCGCACCAGACTGGTAAAGCACCAGGGCAATGCCACCGCTCATGGCAAGACCAATTCGCATTTCACTGTTGTAACTGTTATCTACTTCTGGTGACATGAGAGCCTCCTCTTTTGTCATGCTGAGCGGATGAAAGTTCCGATTTTGTACGACGCCCCCCGAAAGAGAGGTTAGCTACTCGCAAGATTTGTGGCGACCACCAAAGACCGAATCCAACAGAGCAACAAACCGATCATGCTACTAAACATCACCAAGACACCAAGGAGAGCAAAAGGAGTGAAAACACGACTCATCAGCATAAAAAGAAAGCCACCTACAAAAAGCCCCATGCTGATCTTGAACCAGTTGATGCCCGATGTGGCTTGAGACTCTGCCAGTGGGTTATTGAGTCCTGATGCGATCTGCCTGAAACCTACTAGGGCGAGAACCAGTGAGGCAAAAGCCATACACAAGAGTGCAATGCCTAATATCCCTGCTGCTGCGAGAGCTCCCAAGTCCTCTGGTGTGAGTGTCTGTGTGCGGGGTGTGACTTCTGGCTGTGGCATAAACCAACCAAGGATCATCAGGCTATACTGAATGGCGAGGGTGAGGGCGACAAAACCAATGGCTTTTACCTTTGTTGCCTTGTACACAAGGAAAGCTCCTGCGAGCATTGCCAAGCCTGCAAGGGTGAATAACTTGTTAGTTATATTGATGACAGCAATAAACGTCTGACCTATTCCAAAGATAAAGGGCGAGATGATCACAAATGCGATTAGAGCAAGGATTGTCCATCCGCCGTAAGCATAGAACTGTAGCCCTTTGCGGTTTTTCTCCCTGTCAATATCCATAGTGGGATAGGCGTAGGGCGATTGTGGCGCAGTATAGGGGTTCTCTATGGCTTTGGGAGGGGCATAGGGCTGTTGTTGTGGTGCATACCCTTGCTGAGGGGGAGTATAGGAGGGTTGTGGTGCAAAACTTTGCGTTGGTGGTGCTGTTGGGGCGGGTGGGGTTTGTGGGCGCAAAGCGTCTAGTGCCTGCTGAGCCTGTGGATAGTTGGATTGAAGAGTGAGAGCCTGTTCATACGCCACTACCGCTTGATCTGCCCAACCGGACTTTTGGAGAGCAACACCGAGATTGAATCGCGCTTGCGGGTTCGAGGGCTGAATCTGCACGGCTTGCGTCAGAATCGTGACGGCATCTGCCGGACGTTCTGCCTGTGCGTAGGCGGCTCCCAAGTAGGTTGCAGATTGAAAGTCGCTTGGATCGGCGTGGATAGCGCGTTCCAGTGCGGCAATCGCGTTGGTAATGTCTCCCTGTTGGAGTGATGTGATGCCCTGTTCACGGTCTACAGACATGAGGTGCTTCCTTTTCTCCGCTAGCGCAAGAGAACGACGCGCTCATCGGTGCGGATGTCTCGCTGTTTTAGAAGATCATGGATGGTCGCGGTGAGATAGCGGTCCTGATCGATGGTAAAGTCGATGCGGAGGCGTGCTTGGGTTCCAGTACCCGCAGCAGGCATACGCACAGTATCTCCGGGGTTGAGAGTGATGACGCATTCATCCTCTTCGGCATTGGTAGGTTGCCAGTATTCGTTGCCGTTCGAGCGTCGTTGCCAAGCGAGATTGAGTCGCCCTGCATACCCGATTTCACAGATGGGGAGGCGGAACTGCTGTTGTCCTTCCGCCACGGCGTAGTAGCGTGTCTCGAAGGCTTTAGGCGTGGGATAGGCGGTTCCACGTCGTACTAGTCGTTCGTATTCGGGGCGTTGCTGGGCATCGCTATAGACCCGAATCGCGTAGTCATGGTGAACGATCTGATCTACGCTGAAGCCTGCGCCGTAGATTGCGGCTCCCTTGGCTACCGCTTCAAAAGGCTCCCAGTAGTGGACACGTTGAGAGCCAAACATATTCTCAAAGAGTTCGCGAATTCCCGGTAGGAGGGTAGAGCCTCCCACCAGCAGAATGGCGTCGATGTCCGCTTCATTGATCTTGTGGCGTGCGTCATCGAGAGTGGCTTCGGTTATCGCCTCTAGTGTCTTGTAGAGTCCCTTTTGTTCGAGCATCTCCAAGAACTCGGCGCGAGTGATCTCGATCCTGCCTCCCCCTTGCAAAAGGAAAAAGCTGCTATCGGCGACAGACGCCTTGTTGCTCAGGTCCTTCTTGATGGTTTCGGCTTGGGCGGCAAGAATGGGACGGAGAGCAGATTGGTGGGCACGGAGACGCTCACAACCAAAGTCTGTGATCCAGCCGTCGATAGTTTCGCCACCGTAGCTCAAGCCGCGTGCGGAGATCAGAGTGGCTTTGCGAGATGCCATTTGTGCAGTGCGTCCTGAAGCACTGAAGGGGTGGGTTTTGACAAGTGCGAGGTCGAGCGTTCCTCCTCCAAAATCGATGACGAGGATATGCTTTTCTTCGGTGAGGTCAAGCCCATAACCGAGTGCTGCTGCGACGGGCTCATCGAGGGTATTGAAACGTGATACCCCTAGTTTGCGTGCGATCTGCCCTAGTTCTGCCCGATACGGCTCAAAGCTATCTACGGGAACCGTCATGGTCAGGTTGGTGACTTGTCCCTCTTTGCGCCAAAAGTAGAGCATTCGCACAAGCCGACGTTTGAGGGAAGGATCGGGCGCGGCGTGCTTGCTCTCATATTCTGCCATAGCATCAAACAGTTCTCCCAAAAACACGGTCGCACAGTGTCTTGCGGAGATTTGGTCTGAGCCGATCTGAGCGACGGCTTGCTGGCTGGAACGAGCCAGTGTCTTTTTGAAGGAGCGGGCAAGCGGAGTGAGCATTTGGAGGTCACCTGCCCCCGACATAATCTCACGGGCAGAGAGTGCTGGGTGACCAATTATCCCATGGTTTGCATCTTGGAAGTAGATGACAGAGGGAATTAGAGGTGTCTGCCATGCTGGCTCATATTCGGCAAGTT
Organism: Chthonomonas calidirosea; assembly: GCA_945878775.1. Lineage (GTDB taxonomy): Bacteria > Armatimonadota > Chthonomonadetes > Chthonomonadales > Chthonomonadaceae > CAIJLM01. The sequence continues at coordinate 2,108 of CAMCUQ010000118.1, read as the reverse complement.
CCTCTAATGCAATGATGATCGCATGAGTCCCTACCCATTTCGCAATGAGCGTATTGGTTGTTCCGAAATCGACTGCCCAACTCGTTTCCATACTTTCCCTTATCTACTGCGCTCAGGAGTTTGATGTGTGGATACTATTGTACATCAAGAACTCAGAATCCTGCGCCATTGCTGTAGTACCAGCCTAGAGGATCGGCTCCTCCCTTGAATAAGGCAAGGGCATTCATGCTAGAGTGCTTTAAGGTTAGCCTCTTATTGAGCGATATTTTGAAGAACACGATATATTTCTGACTGTTGCTCTGACCTTGTTATGTTTGTCTTTGTGACGAACGTGATAAGGGTTTCATAGCGTTGCTGTATCTCTTGCTCTGTTTGACCCATTTGCATTTTTGCGAGGCTCTCTATAGCCATCTTTTCTTTTGGGTCTACTCCAAGATTGGGATTAAAGACGAATCCCTTACTAACTTGTTGTTGCCACACTAGGAGGCTTGCTGTAAGAGAATCACCGAACCCATATATCCTTCGGATTGTTGCTCGTGAAATATCAGTAGCTGTTTCAATGCCGAACGATTGGAGCGTAGCCTTCCGACTAGCCCCAATGCCGTGAATAGTCGCGTTGGATATTTTGAACTGGTCTAGATACTTTGCGCGTTGTAATCGCTCACGGTTTTGAAAAAGCTTGGATAGCTGTTGATCGCGATCTGTAATGGTGGACTTGTATCTTGCTTTGAGTGCTTCCAAAGACTGTACTGTTTTTTGAACGTACTCTTGTGCAGTGCCATCATCTGTTTGCTCGATCCTCTCTAACTGAGATTTCAAAGTAGTAATTGTCACTTTGACCTCCCCTCGTTTAAGATTCCGCTCCTGATTTAGCCCTAAAAGAGTGCTAACCTTCCTCCAACCTTGGCGGTAATATTGACCTAAGTTGATGGTTTCTGCGGTAGGCGCAATATCGGGGAAGTATTTTCGATACTGTAGAGCAAAGAGGGGTGGTTTAAGAAGCACTTGCTTCCAAAACTCGTCGATTTTGAATCCTGATGTGCTAGCCGTTTGCGCTAGCCAAAAAGGAAATAACCTCATAGATGTATTAGTCTCTATGCTACACCAAGGACAATGCCTGCTCTGATTATAAAAAAGATGGGCTTGGTTGAGATTACAAGGCTGTAGTTGTTGGCAAAAAGAAGATAGCACTGTAACCCAATCTTTCGCTTGAGGGCGTTTGCTACTCTCAAAAGATAACATGAAGAGCTCTTGTATTCGAGACGGAATGTCTTCAAATGCTAATGTGGCAGGTGGTGGTTGATATTGGTGACGTTGATTATTTTTTCCGTAGGCAAATCGTGATTCTTGGATCGCTCTTTCTAAAGACATATCCCCTGAGCCAAGATAGACTCCTGCAAAGGGGTGTCGCCCTAAAAACAGAAGCTGAAATATAAGCACCGCAAGACCAAATGCATCATGGTTTGGAGTCCTAACGACACTTCTGAAAGACATAGACTGAATCTCGGGCGGTGTGTATTCCGAAACGCCCACTTCACACACATAGGTGTGTCCGCTTGCTTGAATTTGAAAGCTGTCGCAGTCAATTAGGCTGACCATTCCTGAATCTGAAACGAGTGCATTACCGAAATTGACATCTCCGAGTACAATACCGTGAGCATGGAGAGTCGCAAAGGCACGTGCAAGGTTAGTAGCGGTATGAGCCAAGAATTGCCAAGTTGCTTTCGGGAACTCACTGAGCCGGCTCTTAGTGCCATAGAGTTGGTGAATGGGCTTTCCTGTTGCATAGGGCATGGTGAATCCAATAACTGTGCCTTGTGGGGCATCATATACTAGCTCCTGTGGCCATGCTGCAAAACCACTTATCTCCTTGGTTACAATCCGTGTCATCTCTGTGAGTTTGGCAGATTGTTCGAGGTTAGGGGGGTGTGTGTAGATTTTGATGACATGAGAGGTATTTAACGTGAGTTCGGGTTAAGGCTTGAGCCTTAGCATTTGTTTATTGACAATGGAGGGCTTGTTTGGCAGATGGGAATAGGCGACGAGACCCGCTATCAAGTGGGTAAAAGCGTTGATTGGACTCCTGTGTCTGGTATGCTCAATCTGAC
>CAMCUQ010000117.1 GCA_945878775.1 Chthonomonas calidirosea | reverse complement strand
AGAGAGGACATCAGGTACTCCGGGAAGAGGATTTGTTTGGCGACTTAACTCTACCTCAGAAGTTGCCTGATGTCGTAACACACTTTTTGTCTACATACTTTTACCGGAAACTAAAGAAAAGAGGAGTATCTCGGCTATTTTCGAACAGAGTAAGCAAATCTTCACCATCATTTGCAGCAAGCTTGCGCGTGCGATGCCCATTAACATAGAGGTGCAATGCCCCATGCAGGAAAAGTATCCTTGTAGAATTATCCGTTATATTGGTGTTGGAGGGATCAAAACTTCTCCCGTCTGCCCAAAAAAAGTCTTTGAAACCGCTTGCACTTTGGTACATTATTGCCCAGTAAAGCAGCAAATCATAATTGGTCGAGTAAACATATTTGAATGTGCGCAATTCGTCTGCTATAGATTCCAAGGTGCTTTCAGGTATTTGAAGGTGTTGAACGTGAACACTCTGCACGGCTACGACGAGTGCTCTACGTATGTGATCGTACCGCTCTGTAATACACGTAGCCGGTATATCTAAAGCAGTGAGTACTTTAATAGTATTACGGAGGGCGCACAAAATCATCTCAAAATCCGTTGTTTCAAACTCCCCAAAAATACGAGTATCATCCACTCTCAGAGAAGTCTCTAATTCAGACCTCTCTGAGACCCCGAAGAGTGAGGGGTAATTAAACCTCTCCCAAATCGCAATACTTGCACCATTTCCTATAAGGATTCCACCATCTTGCAATGATATACCCCCAACAGCCTCCTCCCAATCAAGTAGGTGTGCGTCAATTGTACTCATGCGTTTAGCTCCTCAATATTTGAATACAGTCCACTGAAAATTAGCCTGAGTGAGGCGGTTGGGTTCTAGGCAGGAGCAATCGCGGGCTTTTTCACTCCGGCGTTTTGGCGAATTGAGGCTATCACCTCTTCGCTGACTGCCTTCTCGAAGGAGCGGAAGCCCGCGAGGTGAAAGCCGTGCTTTTCGGCAAGCAAGGAGATTTCATCGACCTGTGCGACGGTGACCTCTTTACCAAGCGTGAAGTTCTCATAACGTCCATCCAGAGCCAACATCATGGTTTCGGACATACAGGCGTAGGCAGTTCCTGGTGGAAACCCGAAGCCAAACGGCTTCTCTGGTGCATCGTGGCGTGGCAATCGCATATCGCCCGGCACAGCGACGACTCCCCCTTCAATAACCAGTACATCGTTTCTCTCTTTCGCCACACGCACGGAAACATCCCGAGGACGTGCCACGTCACACACGACTGCGCCCCGCTTGATATGCTCCGGCATGATCACTGCATCGACAGCACTCGTAACGGTGATAACAATATCGGCATCTTTCAAACCACGTGCAATGTCCGTCTCAATTTGAATGGTAGCGCGACCATGCCCATCGAGTCGCTCCTTGAGCGCCTGCAACCTCCCCACATCTCGCCCGATGAGAGTCACAGAGGCGACCTCTCGCGCCAAAATCTCGGCACACGTCGCACCGATAGAGCCAGTAGCCCCCACAATCGAGACATGGGTTTGGGGAAGGTCATGCCCCATTAAAACACTGCCCCGTTTCGCCCCTTCAATAGCTGTCGCAACCGTATAGGAGTTGCCTGTAGTGATGGCAAGATTCGGAAGGCGTTTTGAGAGCGTGATTCCCCCATCGCCCACCACGGAGGTAAAGGCTCCCAAGCCCATAATCCCCGCGCCCATCTCTATGGCTATCTCGCCACATTTTTGCAGTTTATCCCACACAAAATCGATAGGAAGCTCCAGCATCTGGCGTGGTGTGAGCGGGCAAGCGATCAGCCAGCCCTGCAAATCTTCTCCCGTGATAGAACGAATACCCAAAACATCCGCCATAACCAGTGGGTCACGGCGTTGTATTAACCACTCTATCATCCGTTCCGGTAGGTAGCGGGCTATGGGGTACTTGCGCGAAACGTCGCGCTTCGCGTCTATGGGGTGAATAATGAAGGCAAACTTCTGCATACTACTCTTCTACTCTCGATTTCGACGTCTCTTGCGCCGCTTTATACATGGCTCGAATCATCGCTATCTGCCCAATATGATAGACATCGTGCATGGCAATTCCCCGCAGGTAAAAGGCGAGGTTCTCCTTCTCAAGTCGCTCTGGAGAGAGTGCTTTCACGGCTTCGAGAAGGCGATTATGCTCCGCATTCAGCAAAGCAAGATCGGCTTTCCATGCCTTTTTCGCCTGTGCCTCTGTCATCTCTGGCAATGGGCGAGAGTACCAATCCTCTCCCTCTCGTGGAAACTTTGCCTGCTTTTCCCCCGCTAGCCTCCGCCAGATGACAAACTTCCAGTAGGAGGCGTGGAGCACCAACTCCCAAATACTGGACTGACCTGGAGCAGAATGCCAACACGCCTCTTCATACTCCAGTTTCTGTAGAGTGCGCTTGAGATTATCGCCATACCAAGCGCGGGCATTGAACCCTTCCTGGATACCCGCCAGCAATCCCGATAATTCCGCGTTTGGCTCTTCCATAATCGCGTTATCCCCTACCCTACGTTGAGTACCTGAATGGTGGGCTTCCAGTCCAACTCTTTAAGCTTTTGGAAATACTCTTCTGGAGTTATCTCCGAAGCGGGACGCCCCATCAGAGAGACGAGAACCGCCTCCATGACATTGGTTCCAAAGGATCGCCCCTCGAACACAGGCGTGGTGGTGATAAGCATCTTTACCCCGCGCTTCCGAAACTCTTCTACGTTTTCGGGAGTGGTGGTATTGGTCAGAACTATTTTACCACGTAAATCCTCCGGCATATAGCGTCCTATCAGATGATAGTCCCCTGCAATGAGATCAGCCTCCGCAAAATACTTCTGCCACTTGGGGGTATTCTGGTTTTGTTTTTCTCCTGTCGGATATATCCACTCGATGGGAAACAGCACAATGATGGGAAGCAGAACACGCGCAAGCTTTTGTGCCAGCGACCAAGATCGCATGGCGATGGGTATTCCTAAGCCAAACATCATGTCGCCAAACACAATACTCTTGGCACGGCTCGCCAGAGCCTCCGCCATACCAAATCTATCCACCGCACTTACCATCAGCACACAGAGTTGAGAGAAGTCCACAATACCGTTCTCTTGAAGATAGCGAACGGTCTCACGTTCAAGGGTGTTCTTGAGACCGCTACCATCCACATAGGGCGTTTGCTTCGCCTCGCGCATCAGTGCCACACTGTCCCGCATCGTATAGCGTCGGTTTCCGGCATAGAGATAGAGGTCTGTTCCCCCCACGCCGAAAGCATCGACTTTGCCATCTAGCTCCGCGATCAACTCCCGAAACTTGGCTTTGTTACCGTCGCTCCCGATCCGCTCTATCTCGAAATCCTCTCCAAAAAGGCGCACATTCACCTTTTTATTACGCTTGGACGATCCGAGGCTGATGCTGACCACGTGCTTCATGGACTTCTCTCTGCTTATCAGACTTCTGCGACAAACGTGTTGGTCAGTGTACCAAGCCCCGCAATAGTGACAGAGGTGGTGTCTCCCTCTTTAAGAACAATCGGGGGCTTGCGGAAGATACCCACGCCGCCGGGGGTTCCTGTGGTGAGGATGTCGCCGGGTTTGAGCGTCATGGTTTGAGACAGGTAGGCGATGAGGAACGGGATATTGAAAATCAGGTTCAGCGTGTTCGAGTTCTGCATCCGTTCGCCGTTGAGTGTCAGTGAAATATCGAGGTTATGGGGGTCTGCCACCTCATCGGAGGTGACAAGGTAGGGTCCTGTGGGGTAGAAACCATCGGGGCTTTTTCCACGAACCCACTGTTTATCAGCAAACTGGATGTCGCGTGCCGAAACGTCGTTCGAACACATATAACCAGCAACATGGTTCATCGCCTCAGCGACAGGGATGTTTTTTCCACCGCCACCACTACCACCGATAACAACGGCAAGCTCCGCCTCATAGTCCACCTGATGAGCGACTTTGGGCAAAATGACGACACCATTGGGATCGTTCAGAGCGGTAGCGTACTTTGAAAAGAGTATGGCACTTTCAGGAATAGATTGGTTCTGCTCAAGGCAGTGATCCCGATAGTTTTGCCCGATGCAGAGTATCTTTTGGGGGTCTCCCACGGGAGCCAACAACTTCACACTACTGAGGGCACGTTTTGCGCTATCAGAGGCAGTGGCAAGGGCTTCGGCGGCGCGGGACAAGCCCGCAGTTCCTAGTGCCAAAAAAGCGGACATGGAGGCGGGTAGCTCAGGCGCGGCAGCACTAAAATCGACGATGGTGTTTTCATCGCTCAAGGCTCCCAAAGCGATACGCCCTTCGGCTTCAAATCGAACGAGTTTCATAGAGGTCTCTCTTCTCCTTTGTGATCTAATCAAAATGCACTACCCAAACGAAAAACCTGTGACGTGTGCATTATTGCCTTTCAATTTCACCAAAGGGAAGAGATTTCCCTGTCTGAGTTGTCGGATTCCCCTTATTTTGCCGAGCGTAGTTCGTATGAATTGCCCTTGAGGGTGTAGAGGAAGGGTTTACCGCTGTTTGGATCGACAATAATCTCCATAGGCTTCAATACCTCTAGCGTTCGCGGATAGTGTCCATTCTCCCACCAGTATCTGCGTAATGCGGCACGAACCCGCGCCATGAAGAGCCTCGCCTTCTCGGCATCAAATCGACTCAGTAGTTGCTCCGAAGAAGGAGACAAGACGAAAGCCAATTTTTCTACCAACGTGGCTTCCTTCTGTTCGGGAAACGTGCGTTCCCATGGCATTCGTCTCATGTTTTGGCGCATCTCGTTATAACTTTGTTTGATTTTTGGCAAGAGTTGATCCACAAGAGGCGCAATAGCATTGGGGTTATTCTTGAAGTAATGATGCATCTCGTTCGCGCTCGTGTCGGCGTCTTGGTCAGGCTCAAACATCTCAAGTAGCCGTTCATGCTGTCGCTTGAATAGCTTGAGCGAGGAGATCATAGATTTCTCCTCTTTATCGATCATGCTCTCTAGTGGAGACGGCAATGTCTGCCAGTCTTGAACGACTTGTTCTAAAGCCAGAGAGTCTTTCACGCTGAAAGTTGCAAGGTCATCCATGAAAGGAGTGAGGACAATCGTCTCCATGGCGATACCCACAAGCCCACCAATAACAACATCCATCTGTACACTTTTGCCCATCCAAAGCCCCTCCCTAAGTGTAAGCAGTGCCTCACTGTTGCGCCCTTCCGCAATCGAGAGGCGAATATCCTGCCACAGTAAGCGGGACAGCCCACGCAGAGAGGCATACTCAGGAAAAGTGGTGTCCAAATCCATCGTTTTCGAGTCACGGGGGGAGAGTATGGGCTTACTCAGTCCTGCGCGAATTAGCCCTCGTACTTGGCGCATTGGTTCCGACGAGAGAATTCGGCGTATTTGTGAGAGGGAGGTGTGAGAGTCACCCAGCTTTTGAACCTCGTCAGGATACTGAGCCAAAAGTGTGGCGGCGCGAACCCAGTCCTCGTAGCCGTTTTTGCCTGTTGGGTTGGCGAAAAGTTGCTTATAGAGGTCGTCTTTGGGCAATGAGGGTTGTGCCTGTACAGAACTGCCCAAACCGACAATAAAACATAGCAGCAGGAGAGTTCTTAGCCTCTGGAGAGAGGGTGTATAGCATGCCTTGATATTAGTAAACATAGGTTTCCTCTGCATATTTTGCTCCCTTCTATTTTATTGTCCCGAGTTCGTAACCGTTCTGCTTTTTGGCATACGGGAACGGTTTTCCTGTGTCTGGGTTGAGATACAATGGGCTGAGTTTGAGAACCGAAAGCGATTCAGGGAAACTCCCGTACTCTAATTGATACCTTCTCAGCTTGACGTGTATCCCGACCAGCAGTACTCGGGCTCGATATCGATTCGCCATCAGAAAGAAAGAGGTCATACGATCCGTTATAAGCATCGAAGCAATTTGGCTTTCTCTCGTATTTGCCTTCCAAGGCTGTATTTTACGTTGCCACGGCGGAAGGTGCGTTACTTGTTGCATCTTTCGAAAATAGCCTAATACTAGTAGTACTGCCTTATCTATTAGAGGTTTACACTGTGCAGGGTTTCGTAACAAATAATCGTATGTCTCTTTGGATACTCGTTCCCATTTCCGAGTATCATCAGTAGGCTCAATCAACACTCTAATATTGTTAGGGTCTCGTTGAGTAGCATTCTGGATTTCTCTCATTAGTGGGAGTGTGTGTTGCAAGATCATGGTTACGCCCGTGGATAGGTCAGGTGGGCGCAAAACAAAACTCTGCAACATCTTTTCCAGCTCCAAACAGTCCCGCGCACTAAATTGGGGCATCTCTTTTTCCAAGGGGCTTATGGTATCCAGTACGACGTTTTCAGCAATGGAATACCCCCACTGCTGGGTAGATATGCTCTGCGCCATTGCCAAAACATCGCCAAGGGACTTCACAGCATCCAGATTTCGTCGATCTGCCAACGCAAGGCGCATTTCATTTTGTAATATATATGCCATCGTTTGAAATACGTAAGAAATGTGCGCCCAATCAATAGCATAGCCATGAAGCACAAGCTCCTGCAATTTAGATGGCGGCTTTATATACGGCAAGAGGATTGGCTTACTAAGCCCAAGATGAAGCAACGCCCTCACACGTCCCATCTCTGAGCGTTGGAACAACGCTCTT
>CAMCUQ010000116.1 GCA_945878775.1 Chthonomonas calidirosea | reverse complement strand
CATCCTAGTGGTTCCTTAAGACCTGCACTATGTGCCGAGATTGCAGGGGAGGGCCAGCGCGGATCGGTAATTCCGTTGGTGTTGAGGGTCGAGTTTCCCGGGAGGGTTTCATCATAGTCTTGCGTATACATCATAATGGCGCTTCCAATCTGTTTTTGATTGGAAAGGCAAGCTGTTTGCCGTGCTTTGGAGCGAGCCTGTGCAAAGACAGGGAAGAGAATGGAGGCAAGTATCGCTATAATAGCGATAACGACTAGCAACTCAATAAGAGTAAAGCCACTTTGTTGCTTCTTCATGGAGTAGGACCCTTTCAAAATAGAATCAAGAGGAGTAAGGAATGCGCCCAGATTATCTTCTTTAATATATCGGCAGAGCCTTAAAATGGGCTTAAATAGTGCTTAATTGTTATTAACTTTGCGTTTGAGAGAGAGAGAGAGGAATATTGAAAATATTCTCTGTGAGGTCCAGGCACAACCATGGCATCAGGAGGAGAAAGAGACTATATTCTGCCCTCACCCTAAAGAACAAGCCTCCACTCTCCAAAAACAGCTTGTGACACGCTTGTTCTTTACAAAGAGGGGCACAGGTTGTATAATGCTATATCAGGAGAAAGCAGTAACTTTTCTCCGCATTAAGTCGTCTCTATAGGTATCACTTGACATATCTTGGGATTGTAAAGACACGGAGGAACCTCGTGCAGAAAACACAGAAGCAGACGCTCATTCTCATCATAGCAGCCCCCGCACTCTTGGGTTGCTTCCTCTTAGGGCGTTCTTTGGGATCGGCGGATGCTTTTGACAGACGCTTGTCGCTCAAAAACCAACTGCGAACCCTCATGACAGCCAGCAGTGCCGCCATAGGTGGAGGCAGTGGAGGGGAGCAAGGGCAGGGTAGCATTCCTCCAGAGGTGCTCTATGAGGAGATTCTGGAGGCGGTGAAGACCAAATATGTGGAAGAAAACATCAACGAACCGCGCATAAGCAATCGTTCGATGAGCCATATGCTCGCCTCTCTCGATGACCCCAAAACGAACTACCTCGATATAAAAATGCGCCAGATGCGTCAGTCTGCTCTACAGGGCAAGTTTACGGGCATTGGCGCTGTGGTTCAATATACCAAAACCAAGAAGGGGAGCGTTGAGCACCGAAACCTCACCATGGTTGCCGTCATGCCAAATAGCCCCGCTGAAAAAGCAGGCTTGAAGACGGGCGACAATATCACCTACATTGATGGACGCTGGGTGATCACCTACCCCATTAGCGCAGAGATTGAGGAACTCGTAAAAGATAAATCTCTGACCGATGCCCAAAAGCGAGAAGCCGCCAAAAAAATTGTCGAACGCTATCGTTTGGGCTATACCCTCCCCAAAGCTCTGCTTCAAGTCACAACAGGCAAAGGTAAAGAGCTGAAGCTTAAAGTGGATCGACAGAGTAGCCCCGTAGAAGTCGCTATCACCACTGCCGAGACAGAAGTCAACGCCGTAGAGATGAAGCAACTCGCGTCCGATATTGGATATGTGCGCGTTCTACAGTTCAACACTTACGCCACAACCCAATTTCAACAGGCTTTGGAAAAGTACAAGGATGCCAAAGGGCTAATCCTCGATCTGCGCCAAAATGCAGGTGGTGTTACTGCCGACAAAGAGACTGGTATCGATGGCTACCTCTCTGCAAAAACGCTCATCGCTGCTATCGCTGGAAGCGTGACTGCAAAACTGGAACGGAAGCCGAACCAGACCGAACCCCTCACCATAGAAGGCACTGGGACGAAGTTTAAGGCTCCTGTGGTGGTGCTCGTGGATAAGGGAACCGCAAACCTCGCCGAATTTGTCGCGACAATGCTACGAGATGTAAAACAGGCAAAGATCATCGGTGTACGCACTTTTGGCGATCCCACACTCCAACTCATGACCATCTTCAAAAATGGGACTGGCGTGGAGATGTCCACAGCACACCTACTCATGGTGAACGGACAAAAATGGCTTAGCGGTATCCAACCCGATATTCTTGCCGACGGCAACGCGCTTGAAAAGGCGATCTCCACACTGGGCGGCTAAACCAAACGCATATTGAACTTTTCGAGAGTATACTCTCTCTTGAAATGAGGATAACTAGATGATCCCTCTTCGTAGATTCTGGCGCTCGCAAGGCAGTTTTATACTGCTCCTGCCCATTTTCGCCTCGTTTGGACTAGGCTCGCTCGTCGTAGGCTATGGCACGACCGCGTATGCCCGCCCTCACCGTGCCACGAGAACCATCAGATTGGCACAAGATGGCGCGAGCCCCGACGCCCCCAAAGCCCCAACAGACGCCGTAGACGAAAACCTACCTGCCCAAGCCAACCCTGTAGACGACTACAAGGCGGTCTTAGGGCTGATCCAGAAAAACTACTATGGTAAAGTAATCGACTCGAAAGAGAAACGAAAACTGACCTATGAGGCTCTCCGTGGGATGCTTGCAGGGCTTCGAGACCCCTTCACCAGCTTCCTCGATCCCGAAGAGTGGAACCAGATGCAGGCGACGACACGGGGTAACTTTGAAGGCATTGGTGCTGTTCTCACTCAAGAGGGAGCCGAGATCAAGATCGACGAGCCTTTTGAGAATAGCCCCGCAGAGCGAGCGGGTCTGAAACCAGAGGATGTTATCGTGCGTGTCGATAATATTCCAGTGCTGGGCAAAACCGTCTCGGATGTCGTGAAATTGATCAAGGGCAAAGCAGGCACACAGGTACGCCTCACCATTGTGCGAGGAAAAGAGGAGAAGCTTATCTCCATCACTCGCGCCCGTGTAGAGCCACCCGTGGTGAAAGCCTATATGCAGGACACCACCAACAAGATCGGTTACATCCAACTCAAAGAGTTCAATGAGAAAAGCGCAGAGCAACTTCTTCAGGCGTTTGCCGACCTCAAACAGCAAGGGATGAAGGCACTGATCTTCGACCTACGCGGCAATCCGGGAGGGTTACTAGATACCGCGATCCAAGTCGCCAGTATGTTCATCCCGCGTGATGCCAAACCAGAACTCAAAAACGTCGTAGTCTATATCCATGAGGGTTCGGGACAAGAGACTCGTAAAGTCCTTCGCGGATCACAGTACATTGAAGGGGGAATTCCTCTCACTGTGCTGGTAAATGATTCTAGCGCGTCCGCTTCTGAGATCGTCTCCGGTGCGATCAAAGACTATGGGCTTGCCACCGTCATTGGAGAGCGCACCTATGGGAAAGGACGTGTCCAGACCCTCTATCCACTCCCCGACGACTCTGCACTGCGTCTAACAACCGCTCTCTATTTTCCACCCAAGCATCAAGACATCAATTTCAAGCACGATGACGAGGGCAACCGTGTCCCCAACACAGGCGGTATTATTCCCGACATCGAAGTGAAGCAGCCCGATACCTGGAAGGGTTTCAAAGACAGAGACAACGATGCTCAACTGAAAAAAGCGACAGAACTGCTTCGGCTCCTCCTGAAGGGGACTCCGGTCTCCGATGCGCGTAAGCAGGTCACTCCAAAGCCATAGGCTTCGCTTTTCATGAATGACCTAGAGGGGTTTATTGCCCCTTTCACCCCAAGCGTCCGCGAGATCATAGAACAGGTTCGCCACCGAATTCTAGAGTCTCTGCCGGACGCTTGGGAGTGTCCCTACCCTAAAATGAATGTCATTCGCTATGGAACTTCAGCAAAAATGTGCGACCTCGTCTTCTACATAGCGCCCCATGTCCATTACGTGAACCTCGGCTTTATGCAAGGAACCACCCTGCCCGATCCAGAGAGGCTGCTAGAAGGTACGGGTAAGAGGCTTCGTCATATAAAGATTCGTTCTCTTGCAGACATTGAATCGCCTCACCTGATCACCCTGCTCCATTCTGCCGTTGCTCTCGCCACTCAAGGAAAATAGTATGCCTTCTCTTCTCTCGTCACGTGTTCCCCTTTGGAAGCTTGGTAGTTTCCTTGTGGGCATCTCTTTGCTTATTGGATGTAACCGCTCTCAAGAGCAGGTTCCCATCAAGGATTTCGCTGCCCCCCCAAGTGCCAATCCCATCAATCCTGTTCCTCAAAAGCAGGAACCACCCCCTCCTCCCGCGAATAGTATCACGGCACTTGCGGGCTATGTCCCCTCTCCCAAAGAGTTTATACGCACCAAGCCGCCAGTCAAACGGGTTGCACTCACTTTTGATGCAGGGAGCGATGACAAGGGAGTAGATGGGATACTTGCAGAGCTGAAGAAGCACAACGTGCATGTCACCTTTTTCCTGACAGGGCAGTTTTGTGAGAAGTTCCCCGCAGCAGCAAAGAAGATCGCGGAGGCGGGTATGGAAATAGGGAATCACTCCTACTCCCACCCAGAGTTCACCAAGCTAGACAAAGACGCGATTCTCGAACAACTCACGAAGACAGACGCCATTATCAAAAAGACCTGCGGAGCAGGCACAAAGCCCCTGTTTCGCTTCCCGTTTGGAGCCAGAGACAAGAGAACGAGTGCTATCGTGAGCGAAGCCGGATACCAATCTATCTACTGGTCTGTAGATAGCCTAGACAGTATCAAGCCCAAGAAAACCGCAGACTATCTCGCGGAGAGGGTTATTGAACGCTTGAAAGATGGGGGCATCTCTCTTATGCATGTCTCTACCGAAGAGGCGGCTTCAGCACTTGCCCAGATTTTTGCCTATTTAGAGGAACAGGGCATTCAAGCGGTTCCTATCAGCGAGCTTCTTCTTCTCGATAAGGTAGAAAAAGAAAAAGAAGAGGAAATGCGCCTTGCCAAACAAGCTAAGACGAAATCTGCCGACAAAGAGAGCCTGCCTGCACGCTAGATTTTTGCCTCATGCAGCTGAACCTTGCGCTATAACGTAGCACACCGAATTCAAAGGAGGGAAATACCCGTATTGGAGACACAGCAACTACAGAACCGCCTACAGAGCCTTGTAGGAGCCGAAAATGTGCTACAGACCGATCCTGCTCTTGAAGCGGTGATTTCACGTGGGGCTTGGCAAGCCACGCCTATTGCCATAGTGCGCCCCAGTGCCGTAGAGCAAATGGTAGAGATCGTCTGCTTGGCAGAAGAGGCAGGTGTCGCCATTCTCCCCAGTGGCGCAGGCACAAAACTCCACGTGGGCTACCCTCCCCCCTCAGACAAGCCCTTCCTTGTTCTCCAAATGAGCCAATTGAACCGTATCACCGACTACCCTCCAGATGATCTTACTGTAACGTGTGAACCCGGTACAACCCTACACACCGTTCAAACAGCACTCGCCAGTCATGCCCAATTCTTAGCGTTGGATGTGCCGCTCTCCCAACGTGCAACACTAGGAGGCATTGTTTCCGCTGGCACTACAGGGCTTTGGCGTGCCTCCTATGGCTCCCCCAGAGACCTCGTTATTGGTATGCAGTGTGTGATGACGGGCGGAAAACAGATCAAGGGTGGTGGGCGCGTCGTGAAGAACGTGGCAGGATACGATGTGTGCAAACTGTTCACCGGAGCATGGGGGACGGCAGGGATTATTACAGAGCTGACATTTCGCTTGAGAACACGCCCCGAAGTGGATACCGCAGTGGCATGGCAGGCTCCAAGCCTCAGTGTGGCGGCGCAAGCGGGTTTCCAGATTCATCATGCGCGGCTAGCTCCTGCCTATCTCGTCGCGACCAATGAGCTTGATGGAACTCCTCAGCTCATCATCGGATTGCAAGGTTCACCCGCTCGCACCAATTGGCAAAGAGCCGAATTTTCGAGAATGCTGAAAGAGGCAGGCATCACGGCAGAAGCACGAACACTAGGAGAAGCAGAGATTGTCGCACTACGGGACAAACAGGCGCGTATTGAGGCGGGGACGCCCCTCGCCTGTCAGATTAACCTTCAACCTGTTGCTCTTGCTGAATTTCTCAAACAGATTGGAGATACCGATTTCCAGGTGACGGGGCATATCGCAACCGGGCTAATCTCCTTAGCAACCACACAATCCGACGCTACGCTTGCTCGAAATCTAAAGGCGTCCCTCCCCAAAGATTCCTATGTCCTCTGGACACGTCTCATGCCTGATCTGGAACAACAAGAGAGCATCGCACGTTGGGGCGCCGAGCGCGAGGAGTTTTTCCTCCATCGTGCTTTGAATAATGCGGTTGATCCTCAAAACACCTTTAGCCCGAAACGGTTTGTGGGAAGGATCTAGCAGCTCCCCAAAACACCCAAGGGCGAGTAATTCTAGAGCGAAGCAAGAGGGGCAGCGAGGTGGAGAATAGTATGCAGAGTTACACGAGAGAAATCTAGCGCGTGGTATCGAGCCTTCGCCCCTCACTGACAACGCCAGGGGCTTTCACCCATTGAGAACGCCTCTGCCCCATACGAAGCCGGCGCAAATCGTGTGTAATATGCTCCATTCGTTCTTCCATCTCTGTGTCACAAGTATTCAAAAGCGTAAACGCCTCTCTTGCCATCTCCGCAAGCCTAGCGTTGTTTTGGAAGGCTTCGCTAGGGATTACAGAGCAGTCATCCAGGGCACTAGGTAGGAGGGTTGAGGCGTGTGCCACCAACTCCCAATCCTGCAAATCCAATGCCCGCCGAATGTCTAGGGCAATCTGCTTCAGACGAATCAGTGGGCGTGAATCTATGGCATTTTCTAGACTCTGTGTTGTTTTAGGGGCAGTCGCCAAAGTCGGTTCTCCCTCGCATTTCAGAGGCGCATTTTACGCCTCAGGACGACGCGCA
>CAMCUQ010000115.1 GCA_945878775.1 Chthonomonas calidirosea | reverse complement strand
TCTGCATCATTCCCCTCCCCTATCGCTTGATACCGTTGGTGGTGCTCAGCATCTCGTCGGCAGTCTGGATAACTTTGGAGTTGGTGTCATAAGCACGTTGCAGAATGATCATCTTGACCATCTCCTCCACAATATCGACGTTCGAGGACTCAAGCGTGTTAGGGAGTAGGCTTCCCATGCCCTGCTGTCCGGGATTGGCATCTATTGCCTGTCCGCTGGATTGGGTAGCACTGAACAGATTGCCTCCCAACGCCCGTAAGCCTGCCGGATTCACGAAATTACTTAGCTGAACGGTTCCCACCTGTTGCGGATTCGCCTGTCCGGGAACCTTAACGAGCACTTGCCCATCCGCACTAACATTGACTCCCTCACGGTTTGGGGGAATGATGATTTCGGGCTGTAGTGCAAACCCTTCTGGGGTGACGAGGCGCCCCGTGCCGTCGATGGAAAATGCGCCTGCGCGGGTGTAGCCAGTCGTTCCATCTGGCAACTGAACACGGAAGAAGCCGTTGCCCTGGATAGCTAGGTCGGTCTCTTTGCCCGTTGTCTGAAAAGTTCCTTGCCGGTGTATGGGCGACGTGGTTCCAATAGAGACACCAAGACCCACTTGTGCGCCTGTGGGGAGACTAGAGTTGGTTCCTGTCTGCCCTCCCGGTTCGCGGGTAATCTGATAGATCAGGTCTTGGAACTCGGCACGACTGCGCTTAAAACCCGTGGTTCCCACATTCGCGAGGTTGTTTGCAACCACATCAAGGCTGAATTGTTGTGCCGATAAGCCCGTTGCCGAAGTAAAGAGTGAGCGTAACATGACTAAAGCCTCCTTGCCAAACGATACCTATTTGAAAAAATAAGAACTCTCTAGTGTGAGCGTCATCCTGACGCATATTAGACACGCCCCACCTCTGTGGCGGCTTGCTTCAAAAGTTCGTCTTGTGTGGTGAGAGCGCGTTGTGCCATCTCAAAACTACGCGAAACGGTTATCAGGCGCACCAGCCCCTGCATCACATTCGCGTTGGACTGCTCTAGGCTACCCGTATGTAGGCGTGGTGACTTTTCCACTTGAATAGCGTTTGCATCGAGAGGGCGATAGTAGATTCCACCTGCCTTTTGCATACTGCGCGTGTTTGCCTGAACCACTTTCAGGGTTCCAATGAGTTGCTTGCCAGCAGTCACGTCCCCCCTTGTACTAATGGAAACATCGGTCTTGCCTTGCACATTGATGGGCTTATCGTTAATGTCCAGAAGTGGGTTGCCAGAGGCAGTCGTGAGAATACCGTTACCATCGATTTTGAGGTTTCCGGCGCGTGTGTAGAGAACTTGCGTTCCCGTTTGCGCGGTGAGAAAGTTGCCGGCTTCAAGTGCCACATCCAGCGGGTTACCGGTGTTGGAGATGGGTCCCATAGTCCAGTCAATGGTGGTTTCATCTTCATTCACGCCAGAACCCAACTCTCCTATCTCAGGACCTCGGTCTGTGGCACCATTTTGTCGGCGCAACATCATATTCTGCATGGCGCGAAACGTGACGATATCTTGTTTGTATCCGACGGTGGTGGAGTTGGAAACGTTTTGAGCGACAACCTCTTGCATCGCCTGTTGGGCGATCATGCCTGTAGCGGCGGCGTAGACACCTCGTTCCATCTTGACCTGTGATCCCTTCTGATACTGGTTGACAGGGTTGGAACTGTTCGAAGGCGACGGCGGGGAGAACAGTGGAGGGTAATACCCTGTGAAGTCCGCATCACTTCGAAAATACAGCCCTTCACAAGGAGATGTTCGGTATAAATACGAGGGTGGTTCAGGGTAGAATCGATTCTTTTTTGAGAATCGTTGTCAGGGTTCCAATTGACGAAGAATGGCGGTGAGCCTGTCCGGCTCATTGTGGAGGAGTTGAGCGAGCCTTTTGCCCGCTTGAACAAGGTAAGAGAAGTCCTGTTCTCTGGCTTGCCACGCTTGGCGTATGCAGGCGATAAGGAGAGCATCCATGGGAACCTCTGCGGGAGCCGTGAGAATGGCACGAAGTAGGTCAGGGGTATCTGTAAGAGTACAGACCTCTTCCGCTGTGCAAGCTCCCACAAAGGCGTGTAGACGGGGCGGACGGGAGGGGAGAGTCATTCGCAGACGCCCCTGCTCTACTGTCGCTATTGGGAGGGCGGAGAACTCTGTTTGGAGGAGTTCAAAAATCTGAGGTTGCTCTTCACGTAATTGGCTCTCCGACATACCATACGCCATCGGGCGACGGCTGGGGTCGAGCGAAGTGGTGCTTGCCTGCCAGACCACGGCGTAAACGGTTCCTTCAACCAAAGTATCGAGCGTGATACTGCTACGAACAGGAAGTTCAAAGGGATCGAAATCGGTTTCTTCCACAGTCGCTGTAGATACTGAACTGGGAGGTGTTTTCACGATACTCCCAAAGAGCGGAGGGTGGTAGAGGTTAGCAGGAGGACACTGTGCCACAAATTGGGTCGTGGATGCCTCTACAATCTCACCCAGTGGCGGGGCAGTGTTAGGGAAGGATGGTCTTTGCATAGTGTTGTTTCGAGTAGGTGTAGACTACGTTCAGCTTCTCTTTCGTACCTGTGATATGGCGCAACTCTCCGATTTTGACGGGAGCCATTCCGATAAAAGTCTCACAGACGTCGATCTCTAGCTCTGTGTCCAACGCGCTAACTCCTTCATACCATAGCGCATAGATGATTCTGTCTATCTCCCAAGGGTCCATACGTGCAGGCACAAAGAACCTCACTCTTTTGGGGCTTGTAAACCGCAATCCCACTGCAATGGAGGGTTCTCCCTTGCGGTAACGTTGCTTGACCATCTCAGCAAAGACCCGTCGCTTGGCGTTGTCTATTGTCTCCGTAGGTTTGTTTGGCTTCGCCTCGCGGACGCTTTGAACTATCTCCTCTTTGGAAGGCTTCCGTTGCATCATTTCAACCATGGGGTCTTGCTGCTCCGCGTTGCGGTTACGCACAAAGAAGCCCAAGCAACAGACGAGGGTAAGACTGAGGAATACGGTGCTTCTACGGCGCATGACAACCTCCACAGAAGAGAGTTTGGTTCACATCTTCTAATTTCGGCAGTTTTGGAGAATCTCCTGCCCAATTATCAACATCGTTGCCGAAACACGCGAAAAGCCACCCTCAGAAAGGGCAGGATCACTGTTGGCACTATTACTCGTTTAGAGAACTCTGTATTTCAATTTTACCTCTCTCTTGTAGCAATCTCCTCTTTCGGTTATAATACAAAAGCAATTTTCATTTTGAGCGAAGGGATTTTTGGTAGCATAATGGGAAAATGGGTGATTGAGGCGCGGGGTTGGCAACAGATTCTGACCCACTATTGTGACCATTTGGGTCACAACGAGAGTAGCGACATTTTGAATCAAGATATTGGGGGTGGCTATGTCCGATGCTCCCGATGTAGTGAGAAATTTCTTCCCGCTTCGGAGCCGGGGAACCCGCGCCTGATGTTACGCATCAAGCGCAGCGAATAGGAGACGGCATGATTTCCCCCACTCGTGGAGGCTACTTAGCGAATCCGGTATTGCGTCAATTTGGGAAGTTCTGTATCATTGGCTTCTCCAGCATGATCATAGATGTGGGCTTGTGGAAAGTCTTCATGGATCGCCTTGGGTGGCACTGGATTCCTGCCCAAACCCTTTCGTTTGCCTTCGCGGTAACAAACGGTTTCTTGTGGAATAGTATTTGGACATTTCGGGGTTTGGGTTCAGGTTCGCGCCATGAGCAGTATCTGAAGTTTGTTGCCGTCAATATCGTGGGTCTCGCTTTGAACATTGGAATCATGAAGGCGATCCTCATCGCTCTTACAGGGCAGGTCATCTACCATGGAGATCATGACAAAAGTCACCTCTACATAGCGAAGGGGATTGCTGTAGTTTGCGTGGCAGTGTGGAACTTCTTTGCGAACAGAAAATGGACATTTGTCGCTGAGAAGGTTGCAGAATAGCCTGCTCCTCCCCTAGGCTGCCTGAGCAACACTATTGGTGGCTCCTTGACCGTACTTATTTGCATGCTCAAGCATAACGGCTTCTCTCTACTAAACTTTTGTTTACACTGCATATTAAATTGAAACCAAGCGTAACAATCCAAACGTAATGGTATCAAGCTTGCTCTGAATGGAAGTCACCCGCATTCGCAAGACGATAAAGGGGCACCACAATGAGGACACTTTCGATCCTTGGTTTGCTTCTCTTCTTACACCTGAAGCCAGCCATTGCACAACCTCCCATCGCACTAAAAGCCGAAGCTTGCTTTTCCGGGATGTCTCCCCATGGCGTCTATCCCACCTTAGTCACCATACAGAACCTTGGGGTCAGTATGGATGGAGTGATCGAAGTCGGCAACCAAAGTGGGGGTTGGACTACCACACAAATTCTCTATCCCATTAGCCTACCTAGCGGAACCCTCAAGCGACTTATTGTGTACCCCACTGTTACCCCCTATCAAGGCACAGTCAGTCTCCGATTTATCGGTCCCCTACGCACAAAACCCGTTGAATTGAACATCAAATCCGAGTCGTCTCTAGGTAACATTGGGCTGATCGGAGAGGATACTGGCGGACTTGCTCTGCTTCGCAACCAGAGTGGTGACCCGAAAGAGCCATTAACCGACTGCTATTCCCTCCCTGAAAATGCACCAGACCGGACAATAGGCTATCAAGGTTTGCAGACGCTCATTCTCGGAAGCGGTGCCGAACGGATGAATGGCGCACAATGGAACGCCATTCGGCAATGGGTTATTGCAGGGGGTTCCCTTGTCCTTCTAGGGGGTGCAAGTGTGCCCTACACTCAGGTTCCCGACGCGCAACCACTGCTTCCCCTCCAAAACTTCACCGCAGTCGCCGCTTCAAGCTTAGCAATACCAATTCCCGATGTAGCCCCTTTCTCTGTGGGGCGCACCGCTCTCTTCACAGGGACTGAACGCCCCGGAGCCGCCACACTCGCCACACATAAAGGACGCCCGCTGCTCGCCTCGCGCCCACTCGGCACGGGTATGGTGATCTATGCCGCTTTCAACCCGCTAGAGGCTCCCCTACGAGGCTCCAAAAGGATTGGTGAACTCTGGAATCATCTCCTGCGTATTGCAGCACCCACCATGCACACTCAGAGTAGTGATACCTATAGATACTCCAGTCGCTACCTTAAGTATCCCGGCTCAACGAGTTCTTCTAACAACAGCGTCAAAGACCCCTTCAAGATCAAGCTCCCTCCCCTACAGAGCATCGTCCAATATTTTCTTGCCTACCTGATCCTTGTAGTTCCCGTCAGCTATTTCGTTCTGAGACGCCTCAAGAAACTAGAGTGGAACTGGATCACTGCCCCCCTCTTGAGTGTTCTCTTCGCCTACGCCCTTTCACTCTCCACCTCTAGCCTCTATGGGTCGGGGCTGAGCCGGAGAACATTTGGAACTCTGATCGCTCACGCCGGAAACCAACAAGGGCAGTTTGTGGGACAGACGGAACTGTTTTTACCAAAGGCAGGAGACTATCCCATTGATGTTCCAGAAGCCGACCACCTAGAGTTGACCGACATTACCGGATATGCCTCTGTGGGTTCGTCGTCGGGCGAACGCCTCACTGTGGTAGACACTGGAACCGAAACGATCCCCCATTTCGTCGTACCCAATCTTGCGTTTCGGCGCATCTACCACACACAGCCCGTCGCACTTCACGGCACTATCACGGGCATCCTACGCATAGAGGCAGGTGGGAGGCTCGTGGGAACCATACACAACGGAACCGCGTGGAAATTGGAAGATGTCCATATCCGAACGGTGGGCAAGAAAACCCTCGCAATACCTACTCTCAACCCTAACGAGACAAAATCGCTGGCAAACGCGAAGCCCTTGAACGAAGCCCCCACTTCGAAGGACACAGAGGGTTCAGACACTCCTGCCACTCTCTATCTCAAAAGCCAACAAAAGGCGTGCGCCTTCTTGGAAGCCAATCTGACAGGGGAGCCTTTTGGTCCCGCATTAGGACATTATGTGGGTAGCCCAACTACGGTTCGCCTTGTGATCAGCCTACCTCTGACTGGAGTGCAAAAATGAGAGAGTCTCTCTTTCGTACCCTCTTTGTGGAAAATGCTATGCACGCCGAGGCGGAACGCGCATGGAGAAGATTATGGCGCGGAGGGGATAGTAATGCCACACGCATTGTGAACCGTGTAGTGATGGTGCTCGTAGCCTTTTTCTATGTATGGATATGCATTTC
The DNA here is from genome assembly GCA_945878775.1 of Chthonomonas calidirosea. GTDB lineage: Bacteria > Armatimonadota > Chthonomonadetes > Chthonomonadales > Chthonomonadaceae > CAIJLM01. The sequence goes on along the minus strand of CAMCUQ010000115.1, from coordinate 502 downwards.
TGTCCTCAAGTATGGAAGTGAAGCCTACGAAGCTTTGGGGCTATTGGAACTCTTCATAATCACGCTCCTCCTGCCCGTTACGGTGTATGCCGCAATCGCAGGGGAGAGAGAGAAAGCCACATGGGAAGCCCTGATACTCACTCGCCTCACGCCAGTTCAGATCATGGTTGGCAAACTCGCGTGGCGCGTGTTGTTCGTGCTCATTATTATGGGGTTCAGTTTCCTACCCATACTCTTGAGCGTCGCCGTGACCCACATTGACCCCAATAAGATGGCTCCCCCCGCACCAAATACAGACGGGGTTGAACCTGCCAGATTGCTTTTTGCCAATCTCTATGTTCTTTAGTTTCCGGTAAACTTTAGTTTCCGGTAAATCCGAGTGCATTTTGGTCTTGAATTTGCTCTGAGTTCCGCTTCCGCCTTCGGTGGGCGGTGACTCCGGTGGTAAGATGGGCGGTGACGCTGTTCTTTTTTCGGATTTGCCCTAGCGGTTCGGGCAAGT
>CAMCUQ010000114.1 GCA_945878775.1 Chthonomonas calidirosea | reverse complement strand
TTTGCGCTAGAACTCTGTTGGGTAGGAAGATGCCCTTTTGCAATATCTAGGATATAGGTATAGTGTGCCTGTTCGTCAGGAGCGTTTTGCAATCCCGTAAACCCCATTGGTGTCGTTCTTGCGTGCACAATAGCCATCACCAAATAGAGTACGAGTAACACAGGAAACGCATACTTCCACGCCCCTTCCAGAGAAATAGGTCTCTCTGGTAAAGGAGAAAGCCCTGGGCTTGGCTCGCTTAACACAGGTTTCTTTTCCTCATGCCTCATTGCCCAATCTCCAAAATGACCACTCCTCTGTCTGCATACACCACACGCCACAAGTCACGGCGCAAAGCATCCGCCACAAGCCCTCTCCAACCAGTCGTTTCAGCAGTATCCACATACCAACGGCGCAGAGCTTCACGCTCTAGGTGTATGGGAGCCGAGGGCATCTCTGGATCGCCTTTCTTGCTAGACCAATTAAGATTGACCAAAGCGTATCGGAATCCCTGCCCACGAAACCAAGCCGACATACCCGCACTATCCGAAAACGTATCATACGGAATATAGCTCGAATGCTCTCCATTCCCCCAAAGATACGGACGATCCAAATAATAGCCCCGCGTCTCCTCATAAAGAACCACTCCCGCGTCTTTGTCAGTATTCATATTCAACCAGTTGATGGCGGGATACTCTAAGCTACGAGTCAAGCGAGGTGAGGTGGCTGAAGAGTGGCTGAACTCTGCCAACATGTCCAATACATTCACCACCGTCGGTTGAGTGCCGTTCTCCATAGCCGTGCGTCCATTTGTAGGGAGTAAGAACAGCCCCACGCACATCAAAGCGACCTGCCCACCAACCGCACCTACTACAAGGATAGGTTGTAACCATGCCACACGCCCGGATTTCTGCTTCTCAAACAGCATACGGTGTACTACATACCCACACCCAACCGCCAAGAGCGGTAGCACAAAGACCAGATACCGACTCACCTGCGCCACAAAAAACCAAGCAAACAACTGCAAGACCCCCAACGACGTAAGCAGCTTAACCCCAAGAGGAACACCCCGCAATAGTAAGCCCGCGAATAAAAGCCCAGCCCATAATCCGCCAAACAATGCCATAAACGTATATTCGCCCTGATTCGAAAACCTCTCAGCATTCCCATAGACGCGCCACGGCGAGAGCATCAAATTCTGCACGGTCTCGGCAGGTTGACGCAAACTATGTGCATATCCAAACCCCTGTTGCTCTGAATCGTACACCCGCCCCCGCTCTGCACTCCAATACTTGCTATTCGGAAAGACCTTATACATATATGGATACACAGGATTGCCCATCAGAACCGTGTTTTTGATATACCAGGGGGAGGCAATCATGCCGCCTACCACCAGATACATTGCCACACATCTGAAAGGAACCCGCTTCAGCACCAAAAGGCAAACAATAAAAGCGAAAGGTAAGAGTGCCAAGTACTTGATACCAAGCGCAAACCCCAACATACTCCCAGCGATAACACTCCATTGCTTGCGCGGTTTCTCCTCGGACGCAAGAACGACCTCCACAGCAGCAATACTCCCCAAAAGCGTATACACACCCAAGGCGATGTCGATATAGGCAATACTTGCCTGCCAAAGTGCCACAGGCGTGGTAACAAAAAGCACCGCGCCTATCCATCCAGCGGTATTACCAATGCGCCTCTGTCCAAACCCCACAAGCGTAACAACACACAGTAGCCCCATCAACCAATGGAACAGATTCGCTAGCGGAAAATCTCCAAACAGAAGCCCCACCAAAAACAACATCTCCATCAGAAAGGGGAAATTGCTATGGTGTTCTGTGGGAAGCACAGTGATCTGCCCCTGCCTCAAAAATACCTTTGGGTCGGCGAGGTGATACGACACCGCATCCCAAGCTTGCCCCGTAGGAGCCATATAACACGCCAAAAGACTCACAAATCCGAAGAACAAGAGAACAAGAAAGCAGAACACGACGACAACACGCTCCGACTTCATCTCGATCTTGGCGAAAGCACGTATCCCTAACGATATATCCCGAACCTGCTCGACTGCCCCTCTAAAACTGACTGCGCCAATAACAAGCAACCAGACTCCGATAGCCACTTTGGAGAGTAAGCCATGCCCAATGAGTCCCATAAAATAGACGCCATAGCCGATGATGCCGAACCCAATGGCAGCAGCAAATGCCCATTGCTCCGCGCGTGCCTCCGAAAAGAGAGCACAACGCCGAAGAACAGTACGCCCTATACCACCCGCGATAAACAATCCTATGAGGGCAAAAACCATCGCTATCATAACGCCTCCAAACTCGCCTTCATCTCAAACTGCGCTCCAGCACGGGTGATCTCCACTTTGCCGACATTCTGAGCGTAACTGCCAGTCTGCACAACGAGGCAACTCCCTATCCGCTCCCCGTCTGGCAAAATATCGTGCGAGTGTCCTCCAATAATAAGGTCAATGCCCAGCACACGCTCCGCAAGCAAACGGTCTTGCTTCAATCCAATATGTGTTAGCGCGATGACAACATCCGCCTGCGTCTCCTCTCGAAGCCGAGGAACGATATGCATTGCCGTCTTAATTGGCTCTGCAAACACAAAAGACGAAACTTTGCGCGAAAGCATACGTTCGGTAATCATGGGAACCGTTAGCCCTACAAAAAGTATTTTCACACCAGAGACCGTAAATACGCAATGAGGCACCACCGGAAGAGCGTTATCCCCAACGCTACGGATATTTGCACACAAAACCGGAAAATCTGCACGGCTCAGCTTCGTGTGAAAACCGATCCTAGAAAAATGAAACTCACGATTTCCCACAACTCCAACGTCGTATTTTGCGTGATTCATGAGGTCGTGAATAGGCTCCCCTCCCGCACGAAACGTCACGTTGCCAGAGCCAACTGCATCTCCAGCATCTACGAGAAGACCTCTTCCCTCTACAGACTCACGCAATTGGCGCAAGCGATCTGCTTGCGCCTCATTCAATCTATGATGGAAGTCATTCGTATGCAAAATCGTAACCAAGCCCTACCTCACTCTCTCGGACAGCGTTTCCAATCGCTCCACCCGTTTCACCGCAAATTCGTAATCCAGCACAGAGGCGTCTTGCCCACCATACCAGACCCTGTCAAAAGTCGCCACAAGAGGATGAAGAGCCTCCAAAACAGCCCCGTGATTCCGTGCCCGCAAGCCATGCAAGTAGTCACCATTCGGACGAAACCGAGAATAAGAAACCCAACCTTGTTCATGAACGCGCATCAATGCCGCAAAAAATACCGCACGGTACGCCTGCCGGTAATCTCCACTCTCTGCCAGCCCTCTCCCCTTTGCAAGCCACTCCTCCGCAGAATCAAAACCCTCAAGTGCCTCCGCGAATTCACGCGGTATTGGTGTGTCCCCCATAGTCATCCGCCGAGAAAATCCCCAATGGCGCATAACACGCACCGCTAGCCACGTTCCAAAAATCAAGAAGAGAACGATAAATAGCCATTGTAACGCAGGTCCTGCACTAGGAGAAGACAGCATTTTGAATAACCCACGAAACCATGTCCAAAACTGATCCCACCTCTCCCGTAACCACGTAGAAGCGCTTTGAAGAGGGTTGTTTTGTACAGTAGGCGTCGCTTGAAACTCCTCCTGTGAAAGAATGTGCTTCAGATTCTGACGTACCTGCGTCGGGTTATCGGTCCGTGCGCTGTTTGCCTGCGCCATCCCCCGTGCTCCAGACAGGCAACCCAACACGATAAGGCACAGCAAAGGAACCACACGCTTTAAGGGAGTCGCGAGGTTCGGGCTATGTCGATAAGCGTCACTAGGCGCGGCGAGACCACTACCCAATGCTAGCACGCGAATATCCAGTCCATCCCTACGGAATGCTGCTTGAAAATAGAGCAGTACAAAAAAGAGAGCCGCATAGGGTTGGAGCAATAGGTTGATACCCGTAAACACAACATTTTGCAACCAAAACCGCACGAGTGCAGAAACTGGAAACTGCGATAGCAAAGAGTCTAACATCGTCACCATCAAGAGATTCATGCCCCCGATCAAGACCGGCACAAGCGCGATAGCAAGACCGATTCGCTTATACTGTAATGCCACAAGAAGCTGGCGATTTCGCTCCGGCAAGCTCCTAATACTACACTTCTCTAATACAATCAGCGGCACCGCAAGGGCAAAAGATCGTGCCCAAACCGCACACGAAAGGACATAAGGAAAGACTACAACGCCAAAAAAGACCAAAATCCCACCCTCAACAGAGTTCTGCCCAACTTGGTTCACGCCTATCAAAAACAGAACAAACAAGAGGACAGAGACACTTACGGTAATAGTCAGAACAGCTCCAAAAGCCAAGCCCCCCGCAAAAAAGGCGAATAGTAGCGAAGGCAATCGTCGAATCGCATATTTCAAGGATCGCCGGAGAGACGTTCTATTGCCAGTAACCAGCCCCGAAGCAAGGAGGGTTATGGGAATAGACATACACAGGAAAGCTCCTAAAGAGATCAGCCCCGGAACGCCTGAGCGAGGGCTGCCTATGAAGAGCACCACGAACAAAAACTGCCCTAACAACGCAAAATTGCCTTCCGAACCATCCCCGTTCAAACGCACTTCTAGCCCTTGAAGCCACCAGCTATCCATTAACGAAAGTAAAATCGCCGTGGGAATCAATACCAGAGAAGCAATAAACATAAACCGAACGGCATGTCGCTTATAGAGGTCAAAGGCACGATCAAAGACACCACTTACGCCTCCACTCGACATTTCAAGCAATTCATTAACGCCAGAATGTAAAGTTGATTCATCAGAAGGCATATCCTTCAATCTTCTAGGAGACATTGAAGCTCGTGACGGAGTAGGTGTCTGCACTGTCTATCCCCCACTCGGCTTAATAGCACCCGTAGTAGACTCTGGTGGTGTGCGCCGAGGCTCCTCAGAAGTAACGGGCTTGCGTATGGTAATAAACACCTTCACCACACTCACGGGGCGATCTTCCAAGTCTCGCACTGCAACATCGGGAGCCGCATCCAACTTCACATCAATAACGCCGCTTTGCACCATTTCACGGAGCGATAACGACTCCGTTCGCATGGTACCAATATTGATGAGTCGCCCTGGTCTCCCAATAATCTTCACTTGGCTTGGTTCCACCCGAATATCGCTCAAAGAGTAGGGGGGGGTGGGCAAATCGGTAACAGTCGGGCTAACCAGCACGATTTTGGCAGGTGGCTCCTCAACCAGAGGAACCACCACCCGCACCACGTTCGGCTCTAAAGCCAACCCCTCAACGGGACGATCCTCTTTGTCACGAGGCAAAATAGGAAACTCGCCGTCAATTATTGCGCCTGCTCCGAGAGGAGTCGCATTCACCACCAGCCTTGCAACCCGATTTACGCGCTCGGCACGTCCGCTCACCTTAACAAAGGAGGGTTGAACGTCTGGGTTGGAATAACGATAGCCCGCAGGAGGCTTCTGCGGAAAACTTAGGTTTATTGGCAAACGCTTCACAACGGGGGGATATATCTTAATATGCGCGACAGGTGCGATAGGATCAAGCAGCAATGTTGCCAAAGTTCGGTCCGACAACGAAGGAAAGATTATCTTGAGGCGCACTAATTGGCTTTCAGTCACATCAGGCTTCAAGTCGCGCATATCGGCTTTTGCACGAATATCCGTCTCTTTCAAAGAGTCCAGCACCATACGGGAGCCAGTAACCGTCACAGAGATAGAGACTGTATCGATGTCGTAGTCCATCCCCTCCGGCACATTCATCGTCGTCACCAACACATTATAACTCCGCTGAATAGTAGGGTTCCTCTCCGCTTGGACATACACAAAAAGGAAAAGTGCGGAGAGAAGTGCGATCACCTTAAACAGCCAATTGGTACGCAGGTTCAGAGATAGAACCGACTTCTGTCGCTCCAAATTCTGTTTATTTGGTAGGTATGGGTCCAAAAATGAGAGTGGACGGTTTGCCATTGAAAGGCGTCTCCCCGGGCACACATAAAGTCTGAAACGAACCTCGCTACTTGGAGGTATCCAAATCCGAATGCATCACCTGTAGCAACTGGTTTAGCCGTTCTCTTAGCGTATCTGCTCGGAAACCGCGCACCAATTTCCCAGCGACAGCAAGCGAGATTGTACCTGTCTCCTCAGAAACAATAATTACGACTGCATCTGAGTTTTCCGACATTCCAATAGCGGCTTTGTGGCGTGTATGAACCTCCGCATCCACACGCGGGCGATCCGTCAAAGGTAATAGGCAACCCGCTGCCGCGATCCGCCCCTTACGAATGATTACGGCTCCATCGTGAAGAGCCGTTCCCTTGTAGAAGAGGGTCAGCAAAAGCTGTGCCGTCACCTCCGCCTGCATAGGCGTCCCCGTCTGAATAAACTCATCCAACCCGATTTGTCGCTCACACACGACAAGTGCGCCCACTTTATCATGAGAAAGGCGTTCAATAGCAAGGACAACCTGATTCACCATTCCGGAAACATCTTCGCGGTGAACGAGGTTCAGCCCTTTACTCCAAAATCGAGGACCAAACTGCTCCAATGCGTGCCGAAGCTCTGGATACAAGAGAATAACGACAGCCACAGGACCCAAAGGAAGTATCTGTTGGAGGAGCCAGTGAAGAGTGTAGAGGTGCAAATAACGACTGAGGGCAAGTGCAATAAAAAGAGTAGCCAATCCACCCAAAATCTGAGCGGCACGCGTACCCCGCGCCAATAACAGTAGGCGATACACAAGGTAAGCGACCACCCAAATATCGAGGATACCGATCCAGATATTACCGTTCTTCAGGCTGGAAAGTATCTGTGATGGCTCCATTGCGTGGTACTATCCTTCTTTAGTTTCCGGTAAAAGTATGTAGACAAAAAGTGTGTTACGACATCAGGCAACTTCTGAGGTAGAGTTAAGTCGCCAAACAAATCCTCTTCCCGGAGTACCTGATGTCCTCTCTAGTCTACCGTATAATCCCGCTGTTCACACA
>CAMCUQ010000113.1 GCA_945878775.1 Chthonomonas calidirosea | reverse complement strand
CGATGGCGGTTCTTTCCAGTCTATTTGCAACTTGGCATTTACGCGGTGAGGAGTGTTTGGAGGAGTGCTTGAAGATGCTGACACAGGCGCAGAAAAGTTCCTTGCCTCACTCTGCCTAAATTCCACTCCCACAACTGTGAACTCTTACTATCGCTTGACACATGAATCAAATTATGCGAAAATGGGTAGACAGGAGGGAACACAACGATGAGCCGAGGAGCAACGCTCCGCGCCGCTATTCGCCACCTTACGGACGCCATAACATCGGTAACCCACATCAGCGACATTCGCCAGAAGGTGGTTGAAGAAGCACGCCGCTTGACGGATGCGTCGAGTGCCGCGCTTTGTCTTCTCACGCCTGAACGAGATATGCTCGATTTTGTGGCAGTGGCAGGCGAAAATGCGGAAGAGATACTTGGGCTTCGTATTCGTGTCGCCGATTCTCTCTCAGAGCAAGTTTTGGGGACAGGGCAGCCTTTGCTACTGGATCGACGCACCCCGCTCGAAACGGGAGACCTGTTTGCCCAGGCGGAAGGGGATATTCCTGCCCGCTCTGCACCCCGTTGGGTAAGCAGTGAACCCACTTCAGGACCCCGCTCTGCGGCAGTGGTTCCTATCCTGCAAGAGGGGCGCATTGTGGGAACCCTCTCCGCCCTCAATAAAGTGGATGCTAGTTCTGGTCTCTCCCCTTTCCCTGCATTCGATTCCGAAGATGCCGACACGCTGAGCCTCCTTGCCGATCTCGTCTCTCTTGCCCACAAGTTTGAGAAGACGGCACGCGCAGAACGGGAACAAAGGCGAGAACTGGCGGTACTTTATGAGACGGCACAATCGGTGTCGAGTAGTCTTAATGTACAGGATGTGATGGAGAACGTTCTCGAATCGATCTGTGGACGATTAGAGTATCATACCGCCTCTCTTTTCCTCTTGAATGATGATCGAACTCACCTTTTTATTGCTGCTGAACGGGGCTTGACTTTGGAGGAGCTGGACGTTCAACTCAGTGTGGAGAGGGGACTGCCTGCACGTATTCTTCAGACAGGAAACCCTATATTAATACCTGACACGGAGCTTGAGCCTCTTTACGAAGACCTCTCCGAACGCGCTCACGCTCTCTCTGCCCTTGCCTCCCCTATTTTGAGCCGTGATGAGACGCATGGTATGGTGGTCATTACGAGCCTCCAGCGCGACGCCTATCACAGTGACGATCTCAAACTCGTCTCTGCCGTCGCCATGCAAGCCGGAATCGCCATTGAGAACGCTTGGTTGTATGAGGATGCACAACGCCAGGCAGAGGAGGCGAAGGCACTCTACGAAATATCACAACAAGTGAATGCTACTCTGAAAACGGAACAGGTGCTGAACTATGTGGCAGATAGTATTCTGAGCCTGCTCAAAGTGGATCGGTTTGTGGCATACCTCTACGACACAGAGACGGAGAGACTAACCCCCCAAGTCTCACGGGGAATCGATTTCGCTCAACTGGAGCCAGCCGGTATTGGGGAGGGCATTGGAGGATGGGTCTACGAGTGGCAAACCCCGCAAGCGGTCGCTGATGTAGTTGCAGATAGAAGAAACCAGTCCGCCCCTCTGCATCAAGTGGGCGTCGCCTCCACTCTCTGCGTTCCTGTGCACGTCGGGGAAGAGTGTATTGGGGTGATTCATGCCATGAGTAGCAAGCGGCGGCTCTTTACCGTCGCAGAGATGGAACTACTCTATACTATCTCAAATCAGGCGGCGGTCGCTATTGTAAACGCCAGGCTCTATCAGCAGGCACGTGAGCGTTCTCAAGAGATGCTGACCTATTTTCGGCGCGTGGCAAAGGCGATAGGGAAAGCCCTAAATGAGACCTCGCTGCCCCAAATTTTGGCAGATATTGCCGTCGATCTCATGCGGGCAGATCGCTGTGTGGTTTATGGTCTCTCTGGCGATGTTCTGCGCCTTATGGCAACCAGCCCACTGCGTACCAGCGTTCAACCCGACGCAGAGGTCGCTCTCGGCTACGGCTTGAGCGGGTGGGTGGCACGACGCGGGCAAACGCTCACTCTGCTTGATCTCCAAGAAGACTCTCGTGCACAAGCGCACGGGTGGCTCGCACGGGAGAACTTTAGCTCCTATTTGGGGGTTCCTCTGAAATTGGGAAGACAGACGATAGGCGTTGTCGAAATCTACTCCTTAGAACCGCGTGCTTTTACACGGGAAGAGGGGCAACTGCTAGTAGGTTTTACGCGCCGCGCACGAATCTTAGAAAGAATCTTGAGTAGCCAACAGGTCGAACCATGAATGTTGTAGACACACTAAAGCACCTCTTTGAGGCACATGGAGAAGACGCCTACTTTGGCGAAGCGGTCTCCCAAATCGAACACGCGCTTCAGTCTGCCGCCCTTGCAGAACAGAGTGGCTCCGCTCAACCTCTTATCGTCGCCGCCCTCTTGCACGATGTGGGGCATCTCTTGCATGGGCTGGGAGAGAATATTGCCACAAAGGGAATCGATGGGCGGCATGAAGAGGTAGGAGAGGAGTGGCTACGCGCCCACTTTCCCTCCGCAGTGACCGAGCCGGTGCGCCTCCATGTCTCTGCAAAGCGGTATCTCTGTGCCACAGACCCGAATTATGCCTCTACTCTCTCTCCTGCCTCCCAACAGAGCCTGCTCCTTCAAGGGGGCAAGATGACCCCCCAAGAGGTTGCAGGTTTTGAAGCCAACCCGTTTTGGGAGGACGCCGTTCGCCTACGCTATTGGGATGATACCGCGAAAGTGATTGACCTAGAAGTTCCTCCCCTCCAACACTACCTCCCCGCCATAGAAGCCTGCGTTAAAAGGGCATCTGTCGCCCCTGAATGACGATTTTCCCGATCTTCTTGCTTCCGTGGGGGTTCTATGCCACAATATCGATTGCGTTTCTATCCTAATACCCAAGAGGTTTTTGCATGAAGGTCGGTATCATCGGTCTCCCCCAAACGGGCAAGACCAGTCTCTATAATGCGCTCACGCGCTCACAGGTTGAACTCAATCGCTTTGGAAGCACCGAAGTCAATGTCGCCGTCATTCCTGTGCCAGACCCCCGCTTCGATCATGCGGTCGCCGTATGTAGCCCCAAAAAGATCACTCCTGCCGTTTTGGAAGTGACCGAAGGGGGCGGGCGCATTGAGCGCGAGGAGCGCAAAGCCGACAAGTTCGGAGCAGATTTCTTTGTTGCGGTGCGTAATGTGGAGACACTCGTTCTCACCGTTCGCGCCTTCGACGACCCCAAAATCCCCCTGCCAGATTATGGCATCAACCCGCGACTGGAAGCCGAAAAGATTCTCGAAGAGCTTCTGCTTGCCGATCTCACCGTCATTGAATCCCGTTTGGAACGTCTCGACAAAGCCCGCCTTCAGAAACGACAGTCGCCCGGCGAGGCTGCCGAACAGCAGGTGCTAGAAAAACTCAAGAAGAGCCTTGAGAATCTGGAGCCTGTTCGATTTGTGGAGCTAAGCGAAGATGAGAAGCGATCCATTCGAAGCTATGCTTTCGTCTCTGGCAAGCCCCTCATCATTGTGGCAAACGTGCATGAGGACCTAGCGGGAGAAGAGAACCCCGCAGGGCTGGAAGCCCTCGAAGTCTACGCCAAAGAGCAAGGTGTCCCCCTTATCGCTATGTGTGCTAAAGTGGAGATGGAGATAGCGCAGATGGAGCCAGAGGAGGAGCGTGAGTTCCTTGAGGCGATGGGTATCAAAGAGGCAGCACGAGACAGGCTCATTCGTGCGGCGTATGCTGCGCTTGGGCAAATGAGCTTCTTTACAGTGGGCGAAGACGAGGTTCGGGCATGGACAATCGCAGTGGGTACAATTGCGGTGGGTGCTGCCGAAAAGATTCACAGCGACCTCGCACGAGGCTTTATTCGTGCGGAAGTGATCTCTTGGAACGATTTTTATGCCGCTCAAGGCTGTTGGGACGCGGCAAAGGCGACGGGCAAGATGCGCCTCGAAGGGAAAGAGTACGTCGTCCATGATGGCGACATTCTACACGTTCGCTTCAAAGTGTAGCCAAATCGAGGGGAGAAAGGGGATCAATCGTAAAAATTATCCCGTTCCCCTTGAATTATGCGCGTATCATGGTGTACAATTTTGTGGGAATTAGCACTCAGACCCTCTGAGTGCTAATATAGATTTTGATGATTTTAATCGCAAAACGAAGCACAGAAGGAGAATTTCATCATGGCAACGTTGCGACCCCTTAATGACCGTGTTGTCGTAAAGCAGGTGACACCGGAACAGAAGACCAGCGGTGGTATCATTCTACCGGACTCCGCTCAGGAGAAGCCTACCGAGGCTATGGTCATCGCGGTGGGTCCCGGCAAGACACTCGACAACGGCAAGGTCGTTCCGGTCGATGTTAATGTGGGTGATCGTGTTATTTACGCCAAGTATGGCGGAACCGAGATAAAACTTGGTGGCGAAGACTATGTCATTTTGCGCCAAGACGACATTTTGGCGGTGAAGGAGTAACGAGAACGATGGCAGGCAAGATTCTGCTCTTTGATGAAGAGGCACGACGCGCACTTGAGCGTGGCGTCAATCAACTTGCTGACGCGGTAAAAGTAACACTTGGACCCCGCGGGCGCAATGTCGTACTAGAAAAAAAGTTCGGTTCTCCGAGCATTCTGAATGATGGCGTTACTATCGCCAAAGATATTGAGCTAGAGAACCCCTTCGAAAACATGGGCGCACAGCTCGTGCGTGAAGTTGCTAGCAAAACCAACGACGTGGCAGGCGACGGAACCACTTCCGCCACCGTTCTGGCACAGGCAATGGTTAAAGAGGGGCTCAAAGCGGTTGCCGCTGGAGCCAAACCCTTGCAAGTCAAACGGGGTATCGATAAATCGGTAGAGACCCTTGTTGCTCGCATTCAAGAGAACTCTACAAAGGTGGAGGGCAAGGCGGCGATTGAACAGGTCGCAACCATCTCCGCCAACGATGCTGCCATTGGAGCCATGATTGCAGAGGCTATGGAGAAGGTGACCTCAGACGGAGTTATTACCGTTGAAGAGAGCCGAGGAACCAGCACACAGCTTGAGGTCGTGGACGGTATGCAGTTCGACAAGGGGTATATCTCCCCCTACTTCGTCACCGACACCGAGCGCATGGAAGCTATCATGGAGGAGCCTTATATCTTCCTCTATGAGAAAAAGCTCAGTGCCGTGGCAGACCTCGTTCCCGTTATGGAGAAAGTGGCACGCACCGGACGCCCTATCGTCTTCCTCTGTGAAGATGTGGACGGTGAGGCTTTGGCAACCCTCGTTGTGAACAAAATCCGTGGCAATATCTCCAGCATTGCGGTTAAGGCTCCGGGCTTCGGGGATCGCCGCAAAGCGATGATGGAAGACATTGCCATTCTTACGGGTGGACGATTCATCACGGAAGACCTCGGTTTGAAGATGGAGAATATCTCCCTTGAGGACCTTGGACGTGCCAAACGTATAGTCATTACCAAAGAAGAGACCACTATCATCGACGGTTTTGGTAATCCTGAAAGCATTCAGGGACGCATCGCTCAGCTCAAAAAGCAGATCGGTGACACCGAAAGCGAGTATGATAAAGAGAAGCTACAAGAGCGACTAGCGAAACTCTCTGGTGGTGTTGCCGTCATTCAAGTCGGTGCTGCTACCGAGACCGAGATGAAAGAGAAGAAGTATCGCATCGAGGACGCCCTGAACGCAACCCGCGCGGCTGTGGAAGAGGGAATCGTTCCCGGAGGCGGTATCGCTCTCATCAACGCTCAATCCGCTCTGGATAACCTCAAATTGGACGGTGATGCCCAAATCGGTGTCACTATCGTCCGCCGTGCGATTGAGGAGCCTTGTCGCCAGATCGCTGAGAATGGTGGAAATGAAGGCAGTGTCGTCGTAAACCATGTGAAGAGCCTTCCGCTTGGTCATGGTTACAATGCCGCTACGGAAGTCTACGAAGACCTTTTGAGTACCGGTGTTGTCGATCCTGCAAAGGTGGTTCGCACCGCGCTTCAGAATGCTGCCTCCATCGCAGGACTTATCCTGACGACAGAGTGCCTCATTTCTGAGCCTCGTGAAGACCCAAAAGCCTCCGCAGGTGACCCACACCACTAGGTTTCTCTCAGAGACCAACCAAAAGCAGACCGCCTTTTCCTTTAGGAGAGGGCGGTCTCTTTGTTTGACAAAAACACGTGGGCAACGAACACGAGCGTGTTGACGTTTAGACACTTGCTACGGTAGTATTACCGATGGAAAAAGCCGTAGAGGTAAGACCATTCTCATACTTGTCCCACCAAACTTCGCAGCTTCTGTAGAGGTCTTTAACGATGAAAACCTTGGAGAACGACGTAGATATCCTAGCACAGTATGTGGCTACCTTTGAGAAATTAGGCGATCTTAGAGCACTTACAAGCGCAAGAGACATTACGGAGGAGGTTGTTAAGTCATTCATTCAAGGCACTATTGAACTTACTTGGAAGGAATGGCGTCCTCAAGCCTACCAAACAGAGGCATCGGAACTACACAAATTCTATCAAGCACTGGGTTTGCTAGGTCGAGGTTCTACTCGTTTTCCGCCTTTATATGAGACCCTCATACTTTCCTATAGGTGGTCGGAAGTGGATTTGGGCAAGTATCGACTTTTAGCGAATGAGTTCTCCTCAGACCTTTTGCCATTGTTGGGGTGTATACGGAAGGCAGAAAGCCTCTTCTCAATATTAATATCCAATGGATATTGGCAGTTCGGCAGGGCAGAGTGTGATGATTTTGACCCTGTATGCTTTGATTTTAGGCATCGGCAAAAGAATGGGGATTGCCGTATCGTCAGGATCGATCATGAAGACATTCTGTGTCGCTCTCTCATTAGAGAAGTCGAAGAGTTGGCTCCAAATTTCAGATCATTGGTGCTGGATACAATCCAAAGAGCGAATTCTTTGTGATACAAATCGCACAATGGAGATTGACATATCTCCGTTCAAATGGGATAGGGGACTGGAAAGTCAAGGATCAAGAAAGGTCGGTAAAAATGAAGAGGCTTCTTGTTTGACGTTTAGACAACTGCTGTGGTCTTATTTGTCTTGTTTTTCGCCTTGTAGACCGTTTTGTATCTCGTCGCGGGGGTGACTTTCACTCCCTTTTGCCTCCCTTGCGAATAACCACGCGGTTGGGGCGGACGAGCCGGTGTACCCAAC
>CAMCUQ010000112.1 GCA_945878775.1 Chthonomonas calidirosea | reverse complement strand
ACGGAGTGGGAGTGGTAAAAAAACAGATATAGACGATTTCGTCAGTTATGAAAACGTGGCTTGGAGCAGAGACCTCAAGTTGGACTTGCAACGTGCGCGCTATGCACAGTTTGAAACGAGCCATATCCGAAATGCACACTATCGCCCCTTCTGCACCAAATATCTCTTTTTTGATCGTATTCTCAACGAAGAAGTCTATGTTCTTCCGAGCATATTTCCAACCCCTGCTAGTGAGCAAGAGAACAGGGTTATCTGTCTCGCGGGTCCCGGAAATCGTATGCCGTTCGGCTGTCTCGTCACAAATGTTATTCCAAGCCTCGATTTTGCTTTTGAGAAGGCGCAGTGCTTCCCCTTCTATGTCTACGCGGAGGACGGCTCAAACCGTCAGGAAAACATTACCGATTGGGCGTTGGAGCAGTTCCAAGAGGCGCACGGCGCAAGCGTCACCAAGTGGGACATATTCCACTACGCCTATGCCCTTCTCCACGATCCCGCCTACCGCACACGCTATGCCGAAAACCTGAAGCGCGAACTCCCAAGAATCCCCCTCTCACCCACGACGCACACCTTCGCCCACTTCGCCGAGATAGGTCAGCAACTCATGCGCCTCCATCTTGACTACGAGACGGCGAAAGAATATCCGCTTCAGTGGATCGAAAACAGAGAAGTTTCGTTCTCTTGGCGTGTCGAGAAAATGCGCTTGAGCAAAGACAAAACGCAAATTAGCGTTAACGAATCGCTCATGCTTCAGGGAGTGCCACAAGAGGCGTTTGAATACCGCCTCGGCAACCGCTCCGCCCTCGAATGGGTGCTAGACCAGTATCAGCAGACAACCGACAAACGGAGCGGAATAGTGAGCGATCCCAATCGCCCCGAAGACCTCGAATACATCGTTCGTCTCATTGGGAAAGTGATCACCGTCAGCCTGAATACTGTGTCGTTGGTTCAAAAGTTGGGATAGGATATGCTAGCCCTCACCCCGTCCTGCGGACACCCCTCTCCCAATTTGGGAGAAGGGCTTGATAGTGAAGTGGTTGCGTTGAGGTTAGAGATAAACACTAAACTCCATCTTAACAGACCACTGAGCAAGCAGTCCCTCTCCGCGTCGGGGAGGGATGTCCGTAGGACAGGGAGGGGTTATCCGAATCC
This sequence comes from Chthonomonas calidirosea, assembly GCA_945878775.1. Taxonomy (GTDB): domain Bacteria; phylum Armatimonadota; class Chthonomonadetes; order Chthonomonadales; family Chthonomonadaceae; genus CAIJLM01. The sequence continues at coordinate 6,177 of CAMCUQ010000112.1, read as the reverse complement.
TGAAGTGCCAAAATATCTCGTGAGGATAGTCAAAATGTGGGGAACTCGCCTTCTGGTTTTATGTCTCTTTCTACTCTCGTCCTGCTCCGTAATGGCGCAATCGAACTTTCAATCGAAAGAGCCGGGCAACATTTTTCTGGATAAGCAACCCGTCCTCTTTTCAAAAGGCGAAGGAAGTGGTAAAGTGCGTGTCCGTGTTCTGGATGCTTTTGGAAAAGAGATCAAGCAGGGTGAATTTGCAGAAAAAAATATCCTCTTAGGCAAACTACCTTGGGGTTGGTATGAAATTCGAGAGGGAGACAGCACTACAGGAACCTCTTTTGCGGTGGTTCCTGCCCCCCGCCAGAAGGAAGAGGGTTGGGCTGCGCTCGACGTTGCACTCTCATGGCTGGTTCCGCAAGAGCAGTACCAAGATTTGGCGGAGATCGCCCATCGTGCGGGAGTGCGCTGGGTTCGGGATCGCATCTCTTGGGGCGAAGTGGAGCAGAACAAGGGCAAATTCGATTGGGGGAAGTACGATAAGGCGGCACAGGCGCAGGAGAGTCGGGGCTTGCGCGTCTCACAGGTTTTTCACGATGTTCCCGCATGGGCAAGAACAGACGGAGATCGTCACCGTTTTCCCGACGACCTCCGGGATGTTTTTCGGTTCACACGCGAGGCAGTCAAGCACTTTGGGGGAAAAGTACGCGCTTGGGAGGTTTGGAACGAGGCGGATATTCCTGCTTTCTCCACAGAGCCTGCCAGTGAGTATGCTGCGTTTCTCAAGGCGGCATCTTTAGGAATCAAAAAAGCGAATGAGGGTACTTTGGTTGCACAGAGTTCCTTCGCACTAGATTCCCCTCTCTTTGCGTCTCAGCTTGTCGCCAATGGAACCGCTGCCTTCTACGATATTTTTAACTACCACACCTATGACGATCCACGGAGCTACTCCCTCCATGCCAAAGCCCATGCCAAGTATCGGGAGGATGCCAAAGTGACGGAACTCCCCGTTTGGCTGACGGAAGCCGGAGTGCCACGCTCTGAAAAAGAGGGACCTCTCTCTCTCAATATTCAACGCGAACAGGCAGACTATATCGCAAAGTCGTTTGTCTCTTCGCGCCTTACAGGAACGAGCCGACACTTCTTCTTTATTTTGCCCCATTTCTTGGAGAATAACGGCTCCTTTGGGATACTCAACAAGGACTTGACTCCACAGCCCGGCTATGCCGCACTCGCGATAGTGACGAATATTTTGGGGAATGCCACCTATAAAGGGGAAATACGCTACCGTCAGCCGGGATTGCATATTCATGTGTTTGATGATGGAACCAACGATGTGCTTGTGGCTTGGTCGGACAAAGACGCCGTGCAGTTGCCTCTGCCTCTGACGGAAAACGCAAAAAACCGCCTCAATAGACTCGAACTCATCAGTGCCTATGGCTCTCCATTGCCCATCACTCGCACGAAAGAGGAGCCGCTTCCCTCGATTCTGCTCTCAACGATGCCTGTCTTTTTGGCACTACCACGGGGCATTATGGCGGATGTAACGGCACCTTTCGAGAAGGAGAAGCCCGCAAAGCCAACCCCACGGAAACGGTATGATAAAGCGGAGATCGTGCTACGCTTGCATCCAATAGAGGGGAAAGCAGATAAGAAGGAAGAGGCGTTCCATTTGGAAAGAGACCGCCCTACCCAACTCGAAATTCATATATATAACTTTGGAGAGGGACAGTTTCAGGGGACGATTCAAATACAATCGGAGAACCCTATGCTGAAGTTAGGACGGCTCTCTATCGCTGTGGACGGCTTGAAGGGGATGGAGAGGCGAGTGATTACGGTTCCTGTGACATGGGAAGGGCGAGGCATGAGGGCAAGCGTTTCTGCCGTGGCTGTGGCTCAAAATGGAGAGCGGAGCAGCCCTGCCCAGATAGATTTGATACCTTAGTGGTCTGTTAAGGTGAAGAAGGGCTTTGACCCCTCCCTGTCCTACGGACATCCCTCCCCGGCGCGGAGAGGGACTTGTCTCGGAAGTGGGGTTTGCTTAGAGTTCAGAAAGAACATGAGGCTGGATAGGGTGAAGACGCTTTTCAGAGTTCAGAGTTGTGGAAGAACTCGACTATCTCACCGTTGAAGCCTTTGACGAAGGCGATCCAGAACTCTAAGGGGCGCTCTCCATTGGGAGGAAAGACCCGCTTGGGTTCCATCGTGACAGTGGCTCCCAAGGCACGCGCCTTCTCTAGTGCCGCCTCTGTATCGTTGGTGCGGAGGGCAAAATGGAGTAGTCCCCCTTCTGGCAACTCTTGCTCTGGGTCACCTTCCCGTCCCGAAAAAACTTCTAGGTAGTTTCCATCCCCCACATCCATCATTGCGGCGCGGGAGTCTTTTCCACCTTCAGCCCGTTCGTCGGTTCCCCAACGGTGCTTTATGACCAAGCCCAACGCCTCATAGAAGGCGACGGTCTTGTCGAAATCGTAGGCACGAATGGCGATGTGATGAAAACCACCTCCACCGATCACCGCGTTTGTCCCATTGTTTGGCATGGTTGTCTTTTCCTTTCACCTCACCATTCGGGAGGTTTAATATCGCAGAGTTTGAATTGAATCTTCCGCGCACCTTGGAAATTGTTGAAGTCCATGGTGTAGCAGATGTCCAGCGAAGTGAGAGAGGCGAGGGTATCTGCAAGATAGCCTTGGTTCCACCAGACAGCCTCCACACAGTCGTTTCCGTTTAACCCTTCCGCTCGGAAGAGTATTTTGAGGTGCTGTTGCTCTTTTCCCATACGAGTGACATTCATGATGGGCAAACCGCGTGACACGAAAAATGGCATATCGTTATCGTGCCCATAGGGAGCCAACAGCTCCAACTCCTCCAAGAGTTTTGCAGAGACCTCGTGCGTGCCGATCTCCATAGCGACCTCTAGGGCAGGCATAAGATCGGCTTCCGTCAGTTGATTACGGGCGATCTGATCCATGAGACGCGAGAATTGTACGACATTCGTCTCCCTAATAGAGAGTCCTGCAGCGTGTGCGTGCCCTCCATACTCTATGAGGAGTTCTGAACACGAATTGATAGCGTCGAAAATATTAAAGATTTCAATGCTGCGTGCAGAACCGCGTCCTTCCCCTGTCTTCGAGTCGATCCCTATCACGATGCAGGGGCGATTGAACTGCTGTGAGAGTTTACTTGCAACCAGACCCACCAAGCCCCCCGACCACCCGCTACGACTCACCACAAGGCAACGGCTCTCAGAAGTATCCGTCTTTGCGATCTCCTCCATTGCCTCTTCCATCATCTTTGCCTGTATCTCACGGCGTTGGTCATTCAGTTCGGTGAGGCGTTGGGCAAGGTGTTGCCCCTCTGCGGGGTCTTTTGTCATTAAGAGGTTGAGAGCGTCTCTGGTCTCATCGACTCGGCTAGCGGCGTTGAGACGGGGTCCCAGACCAAAAGCAATATCGGTGGCTGTCACTGTGCGTTGCATACCGATACTGGCGTGCAAAAGAGCCTTGAGACCGGGCTTGGTGGTGTTTTGGAGGGCCCGTAACCCATCCCTGACAATGATGCGGTTTTCGTCCATGAGAGGCATAATATCGGTGACGGTGCCAATACACGCAAGATCGAGAAATTTGCGTCGGAACATACTGGCAGGGTAACCAAGATAAGTGGTGAGAGCTTCACACAGTTTGAAGGAGACCCCCACACCCGCCAAGTGAGGAAAAGGGTATTTGGAGTCCCTCCGGTGAGGGTTGACAACGGCAACTGCCTTGGGTAGCTCACCATTCGCTTTGGGGGTGTGGTGATCGGTGATAATGACATCGATCCCTTGCTCGCGGGCATGTTCCACCTCGTCCACACGCTGTATGCCACAGTCCGTAGTAACGATGATGGAGACGTTATTCGCTTTTGCCTCCTCAATGATAGGAACGCGCATATCGTAGCCATCACGTTTTCGGTGCGGCACAAAGACATCGACTTTCCCGCCAAGACCACGCAATGCACGAGTCCAGAGGGCTGCGGAAGTCACACCATCGCCATCATAATCGCCATGCACCAGAATACTCTCTTGTGTGGAGAGGGCTGTTTTGAGGCGTTCACAGGCTACTTCTGCATCTGGCAAGAGAAAAGGGTCATGGAAGTGATCTTGATCAGGGTAGAGGAACCTTGCTGCGGCTTCGGGGGTCTGAATACCCCGTTGAACCAGGAGTCGCGCCAAGATGGGAGATATACCCAAGTGGCGTGCGATCTCTGCCTCCTGTGTGGGGTTACCGGGGAGGATACGCCAGTTTTTAGATTGATAGGGTCTTCGCATAATTACAAGTAGCGGGGCAAAGCAACGTGCTTTGCCCCGCTGAATACTCCCTTAGCGTGTCTTGAAGACGAGTGTTGTGGGATCGGACACCTCTCCAGAAGGGCTGGAAGAGACCGCAGTGAGCGTATACTCCACTCCGTTACCGACGCCCTTGAGGTTGACCTCTCCAGTCTCCCAGTCGCCGTTCTTATCGGCACGAATAGTGGTGTCAAGTGCGACGCCCTTCACCGTAATCAGCCCTGCAAGTTTCCCCCTGTATTCGACATGAAGCTTGACATTCGTATTGGGCATGGCTGTACCACGAATGATCACCGGAGAACTGGGGTTTGAGCCTGCCCGTGGGAAGTTGATCTTCGGTGCGGTGGGCTTGCCCGTCTTCACGGCAATGGCGGTATTGGCGTCTTGTGAGAAACGCTCTCCGCCCGGCGTCACGAGGCGCACTTTGAGCTTGGAGCCAGTGGTATCGTCACCCTTGCGGATGGTGTAATCCACCTCATAGGTTCCCGCCTTTGTCTCAGGAATCGCGATGCCTTTGATGTTTCCAACGGTGAAAGTGGCTTTGCTTTGCGGGACTCCAACGACCTTGACATGTAGTAAGTCACCGGGCTCAAGCACCTTGTTGGCATTGTGTGTCACCGACTTGATCCCGACCGCGACGGATGCATCTAGCGCGAACTGCCACTTGCTGATGGTGATGTTGCCCGCCTTATCTGCGACGGTGAGTTCCACCATATGGGTTCCCGCTTTCAAGGCAGAGGTGGGAGTGTAGGTGATAAAGTTGCGGGTGACGTTGGCACGTTGCGTCACATCCCGATTATCGACACGGAGCTTAATGGAATTGGTATCGATACCGCTGGTGTCATCCTCAATAACGGCGTAGATGTTTGGGCGCGTGACGGATACTTTACTATCCTCTTCAGGGGCGGCATCCTTTATCTCTGGAGAGACGGTATCCACTTGCAGGGTCTCACCCGATTGAAGTAGGGGCGCAGTTTCGGTTCCGCGCTTCAGCACTCCCAACACACGTGCATTGGTGACCTGTAGAGGCTTTTTGTCGGGAACAGTCCACACGCCGTGAAACTCTCCGGCATTCTTCTCTACAAGGGAAACCTCTTCCACTAGCCCTGGAATTCGGAAGGAAGCTTGTGCTCCTGGGGTTCCTTTGAGGAGGATATTGACGCTAGAGCCGGCTTTTAACCACATTTTGTTATCTGCGTTGGAGAGGTTAATGCTGTCCAAAGAGAGAGGGGTTTTAGGACTGGGCACAGGGGCAGAAGTTCCGCCAGTGGTTGTAATAATAACGGTGCGTGTGGCACCATCCCATTTCAGTTCTGCACCCATTGCCTCGCCCACAAAACGGAGGGGAACCATGGTGGAGCCAGAGATAATCTGAGCAGGGACATCTAGTGTCGCCTCTTTTCCATTGATTCGCGCTTGGCGGGAGCCTATCTTGAGGGTAACATCAACTTTGGGTGTGGTGGCAACAACCTCTTGTGTCTTGGCAATCCAAGTGACCTGTGCGCCGAGTTTTTCGAGAACGCCGCGCACGGGAACCATCACGCGCCCCTGTATCTGTTGGGGCATCATTCCTTGAAATATGACGGGTTCATTGTTTACGGTGACATGAATGGGTCTATTATCTTGCGCTAGTGCCGAGGTTGGAAGGAGAACACAGAGCATCGTTCCCATTTTCCAAAGGGAGAGAGGGTGGGTTTTCATTGTCTAATTACTCCGATCTTTTCAGTGATTGACGTTTAGACAAGTGCTGAAGTCTTATTTGTCTTGTTTTTTGCCTTGTAGACGGTCTTGTATCTCGTCGCGGGGGTGACTTTCACTCCCTTTTGCCTCCCTTGCGAATAACCACGCGGTTGGGGCGGACGAGCCGGTGTACC
>CAMCUQ010000111.1 GCA_945878775.1 Chthonomonas calidirosea | reverse complement strand
GTGGATAGCCCTGTCGCCGTTGTTTGTCCGAAAGAACAGATGAGATAGTCGGTGTAGATATCAAGTAAGTCTTTGTCCATGCAGGTAGTTTACCGTCAAAACAACCCTTTTATTGATAGCAACTACAAGAACACCGCGTAACATCAGTTATTGAAAATGCTTACTTTCCTCTTCTGGAATATCGATAATGAGCCGATTGGCGATGTGATAACGCACCTGGCATTAATGCATGGTGTAGATATATTGATTCTCGCGGAATCAGCCCTACCTCCTCCTGAACTCTTGCTGAAACTCAACGAGCAAAAAACGGCATACTTCTATCATCCAAAGAGGGGATGTGGCAAAATTGAAGTTTTTGCAAAGTTTCGACAGGAGCATTTGAAAATCATAAATGAGGGGCAGAGGTATACTATTCGTAGATTGACTTTGCCCGGGCGACAAGAGATTTTAGTATGCATGGCTCACCTTCCAAATAAAAGGCATTACTCTGAGCAAGATATGATACATTCAATGACGAATATGTCAGCGGACATTAAAGATTCTGAATCCAAATATAGTCATGAACGGACGATAGTGGTTGGTGATCTCAATGCTAATCCCTTTGAAGCAGGAATGGTCTCCTGTAGCGGGTTGCATGCTGTTATGGCACGGCAAACTGCCCAAAAGTCGAGGCGTAAAGTAGAGGGCAAAACCTATCCGTTCTTCTATAATCCTATGTGGAGCCATTTTGGGGATGGGAATAGGTTGCCTTCGGGAACCTACCATTATTGGAATAGTACGCCTGTGTCTTATATGTGGAATATGTTCGACCAAGTCCTTATTCGCCCTGAACTACTCGACTATTTTGATGACGCTGATCTTCAGATACTAACCTCGGACGGAGCGACCTCTTTGCTGAAAGCGGATGGGACTCCAGATAAGTCCATTTCAGATCACTTACCCATTCTGTTCAAACTGAATGTTTGAAAGAGGAGAATATTCGATGAGCGATACAGAATTAGATCTCTGGCCCGATGCAACGGAACTGGCTAAAACGTCGGTTGAGCCACCTCTGACTTTATTAAGGCAGCAAGCTGCGCTGATAGGAGAAAAAACAAAAAACCTGATTATAGGAGAGGTTATTACCAGAAGAGTTCCTCTTCAAAACCCTGTATATGCCCTTGATATATACCCGTTTAAGCCCAAGCCGCCTGACGAATACAGCACAAAGCAGATTGAGCATCATTTTGTTTTGTCATCACCTGCATTGGATGATTACTGTTTCACACTATTTTCTGCTAGGCACGCAATGAACTTATATCCCGTTCTGCTGTTTTGTACCCTTGACGACAATGAGGCAAAGGTAGAGTGCAAAACAGAAGAGGAACTCAAAGAGGGTTTAAGTGTCATTTTTCACAATGAAAGCACGCTCAAAGTAATTCAGGGGCTACTCGCACAATACACTGCTCAGGCTTTCTGATGTACAAAGCCCCCACCTCTTTTGTGGGAGGCGGGGGCAGAAGACAAGCAAAACGGTTTTACTTGTTGAAAAGTGTGGTTAGGGTCTCATAAAACTCGACAGGAATGGTTTTGAGGGTTCCTACTGCCAATTCAATAGGAGCAGTCACAATCTCTGTACCTTTGATAGCAACCATCTTGCCATAATCCCCTTCGTGGACGCACTGCGCCGCACGAATGCCAAGCCGGGAGGCGAGAACACGATCAAACGCTGTGGGCGCACCACCACGCTGAATGTGTCCGGTGACGGCGGAGCGAGTCTCCAAGCCGGTCTTCTCCTCAATAATGCCTGCAACGGTGGCACCCACGTCACGATTACTTAGGTTCACATGACCAAAGGCGTCGAGAGTGGCAACCTCTCCCTCTTGTTTGGGAAACTCCACACCCTCAGAGGCGACAACTATCGCGAACTTTTTGCGGGCATAGGCGCGTTTGACCTGCTCACAGAGTGCGTCTGCATCGAAGGGGATTTCTGGTAGAAGAACGGCGTCTGCACCGCCTGCTATGGCAGAGTAGAGCGCAACCCACCCTGCATGGCGTCCCATCACCTCTAGTACGATCACACGCATATGAGAGCGTGCCGTGTCACGAAGGCGATCCACTGCATCGACATTCACGCTCACTGCCGAGTCGAACCCAAAGGTGTAGTCGGTTTCGGAGAGATCGTTGTCCATTGTCTTGGGAACCCCAACCGTATTGAACCCATCTTTGAACAGTTTACTGGCGACTCCGAGAGTATCCTCTCCACCAAATGCGCCAATGGCGTCTAGCCCAAACTTTTTGATGTTCTCTTTGACCGCTTCCAGTTGGGCAGGGTCTTTGTAGGGGTTTGTGCGAGAGGAGCGCAGAGCGGTTCCTCCACGATAGATCAGTTCGTCCACATCGTTCACGGTCAAGGGGTTATCATCGGTGATACCCTTAACGAGTCCGCGCCAGCCTTCACGAATGGCATAGACATCGTGTCCATAGTCGAGTGACTTCATGACGAAGCCACGTATTGCCGGGTTTAGCCCCGGACAGTCTCCACCACCAGTTAGAATCCCAATCTTCATTCCTAGTTCCTCGTTCTCGTCCTACTCCGAAGAGTTATAATGTATTGCGGGAAGCGTTGTAGCTCTTCCGTCCGCGATAAGTCTACCCCAAAATAGGTTAGAAAAGTACAAAGCGATGCAAAGCAAAAGCCCATCCTCCGGTAGGAGGACAGGCTTTAAAAAAGAAGAGAGCCCTGCGATGCCGTGTGCATCAGAGCGCAAGAACCTGTAGTACAGGATAGCGGTTCCCTAGAGCTTCGCGTATACCCTCCACCGCAGTGATAACGAGGGTTGTCACTTGTCTCAGGAGAACACCACTAAAATAGGAACTGTTGATCCTGCGCCGAAGACACATCACACACATCAGCAGGGTAACTCTCAATAGGAATTGTATCACATTCACCCTTAGCATGCAACCTATTTTGGGGGGAAGTTTTGTTAAATTTTCGTGAATGGATTCACCGTGCTTTTACGTGTAAAAATTAAGATTGTGAAGGAATCAACACAGGGCATATTGAAACAACCTTTAGCATTTGCGTGAGGAGGGGAGCATGATACAGGGGCAACTTACAAAGTGGGATGATGACAGGGGATTTGGCTTTGTTACCCCAAGCACTGGGGGCGATCCCATTTTTCTCCATATTGGTGCACTCAAAAACACACCACGCCGCCCCCATGTTGGTGACATCATACACTTTGAGGTAGAGGTGCAAGCCGATGGGAGAAGTCGGGCACGCAACGCACGTATCGAAGGAGTAGTCATTATGCAACCCTCGTATCGCCCCCACCGCAACAGCTCCAAACAAACTGCTAATTTTGTCGCAATCTTAGCCCTTCTCGTTTGCCTTATTCCCTTGTCCCTGTGGCTGAATAATGTGTATCGACCTCCTCGTTCCACTACAGCGCAATCGCAAACGCCGAACTACTTCAAAGGGATGCCTTCCTCAAAAGAGGCGGTAATAACGGAGCAGAAGGGAGAGCCAGAGCCTGTTGAAGGTAACACGCAAACCCCGACGCGGAGAGTGCGAAAACACAAAGAGACTTCCAGCCGTACTGCACCCCCTCCAGAACCCCACGAAACCGATGCAGACAAAGAGCCACTCACAATACAAGAGGAAAGAGGCGAAGCCCCAGGAGAGCAAAACGAGGGAGGTGCGCTTATCAAAGGCAATATCTCGGTAACTACGGGCAAAAAATGGTATCACCTGCCCGGTATGCGAGATTATGATAACACCGTGATCGGTAATATACATGGAGAGCGTTGGTTTAGGACGGAAGAAGAGGCGATTGCTGCCGGATGGACGAAGGCTCCGGGGTACTAGACATAACGGAAAATCAGCCGTTTCAGAGAGAAGATCACACTACGATTGAGTCCAAGCTTCTCTCTGAACACATCACGGTTTAGGTTTCTCTGGGGTCTTGGGAGTGGTTTTCGTATCGAGTGCCTCGATCTTGAGGTTCGCCAGCACATCAATACGGTTTTCTAGTGGCTCTTCCGGCTTACTGGGATCGGGAACAATCCGCTTTCGAGTCACATCGATAGCTAGTTTGAGGCGTGCGGTTTTGAGACGCCCTGTAAGCTTATTTGCGACTGTCGCTCCTGCAAAGTTCACTTGCCCTATGAGGCTAGCACTGCCTGTGACAGTCTCCACAGTATCCGAAGCATCTTTAGCAGGCTTCTGGTCTTTGTTGAGTGCCTCTTCAACTTTGGATGTGGATTTCAGGTCAATAAGTGCCGAAGTTCCTGTCAACCCTTTTAGTATTGCCACATAATCCGTCTTGCCCGCGTTCTTGCCAAGCAGACCATCCTCAAAACTCCAGGGTGCGTTAAGTTTTACAGGCTTTTGAGGGAAAGCAATAGGAAGCATAAGCATGAAAAGTTTACGGAGTTCAAAACCGAAATTGACCTTGACTGAATTGGCATCGCCACCATTAACGGCAATGACCTGCCCCGTTGGGGAGAGGGTCGCCGTCACATTCAGCGCGTCCTGAACCTGTTGGAGAGGGATGGGGAAGAGCAGTTCTTCACTGCCTTTTGGGGGCTTACCGTTTTCATCAGGCTCTTTCTCCAGCAGGTAGAGATCGGCTTTTTCAACGTTGAAGGCAACCTCAGTACCCTTCTCCGACTGTTTCTGAACCTGCGCTCCATATTCCAACTCGACGCGAATATGAATGGGAGGGCTATTGGGTTGAGCAAAGGGAGGGATGTGCCCATTGAAAGCACCTAAAAGGCGATAACGATAGGTTTTGCCTACCTGCAACCCATACTGAAAAGCAACCTCACTGGGGCGCGTGACCGCAAGAGAAGGGGAGACTTTCTTGGGTTTCCTTTTCTGCGCCGACGCTCCGAAGGGAAGCACTGCCACACAACACGCAAGAATACACGCTTGAACGCCCTTTTGCCATGCAATCAATCCTGTTTCCTCCTCGTCTCTTCGTAGAGAGGGTTTGCATCTCCCCCACAGTTGTGGTAGTATTAAGAGTATAGCAGGAACCCTTTCACTCTCTATCACTCTTGCCTGTTTAAGAGGGAAGAATCTATGCCAAACTCATCTTTAAGCCAAGCGAAAGCGCGTCAACAGCAGACAAAGACGCTTATATTGACGACCCTCGGTGTATTAGGAGCGTTGCTCGCCTGTTTCTGTTTCGGTTTTTTTGTACTCTCGCGGAGAATGCCCACAAACACTGCTGAGAACACTGCGCCAAAAACGGACACGGCAACACAACCCTCAAACACCGCCGGAACAAGCAATTCTCCAACAGAAGAGAATTCCGGACTTCCTACCGTGCCTAACGAGACAAAGAAGCCGCTCAAAGAGGGTCCCACGATAGAGGCAGACCCAAGCTTGAATGCGCGTACACCAGCCGAGACGGACAATGGTTCTGGAGTGACGCCCGATAAACAAGATAATCGTGACGACACAAATTCAACGGGCGATACCGAAAAGAAGTCTTCGGAGCGTAAGAGCCGCAAGAAGCGTGACCCTGAAGGGGAGCCTGTCCAAGAGCCATCCTCTATAGAAAAGAAGCCACGTGAAAAACGGAGGCACGACACCGACACGGAGCGGAAGAACACAGAAGAGACAACCCCTCCCGAAGAGCGACGGGATGAGCATAATCGGGACGACAGTAATAAGGATGAGCCGGCTACCAAAGAGCCTCGCAAGCCTGAAACTGTGGCGAAAGCCGACGACGTTACGCCTCGCAGGCATCGGGTTCAGGTTGGTGTCTATTCCACCAAAGAGTCGGCAGAGGTTGCTCTCATCGAACTTCAAGCGCGTGGAATAGAGACGAAAGTGCGCCGTGTCAGTCGTAATGGGAAAACCTATTACAGCCTTCAAAGCGGCTCCTATAAGAGCAAAGAGAGTGCTGAGGCGAAGCGACAGAAACTGCAAGATGCGGGGCAAGATGCCTACATCACCCAAGACTGACGCACTCTATATTTGATGCAGTGAAGAGTTTTCTGGAAACGGGCTGAGAAATGAAAACAGTTACCAAGCGATTTTGGGAGGTTTTTTGCTAATGCTGACCGACGAAGATGTGAATCTTCCCGCTACCCTATCCACTTTTGAACTTCGCCTACTAGAGCCTGCAAAGATACGGCTTTTTCAAGCCCTTGGAACGACGCGCATGACAGAGGGTGAAGAGCGTTCCTGGATCAAGGTCTCTCCTGCACGGGCATTTCCTCTCTCCGATCCAGACCATTATATTGGGCTTTTGGATGGCAACGGCAAAGATATTGGGCTTATCCACGATCCCGCTCTCCTAGACCCCGATTCTCGAAGCCTTGTCGCTAAAGACCTCGAACGTCGCTACTTTGTTCCTCAAGTGGATCGCGTTGTCTATGTGAAAGAGGAGTTTGGAACCATCTACTGGACAGTGGAGACAGACAAGGGTGAGAGCGATATTGTGGTGCGAAATCTGCGAGATAACCTGCAAGAACTCTCCCCGACCCGCGTCATAATCACTGATATTCATGGCAATCGCTACGAGTTCAATAACTTTCAGCGGTTTGATACTAAGACGCAGGCTCTCATACTGCGAAACCTATAACCTTGCATTAGTGAGGACGACACAATGAATCTCTTTGGAATGTTCAAACCAAAAGTGGTTACTTTTAGCCAGTTCAGGGACTATGTACGTCAGATAGCACGGCAAAATGAACCGAAAGCAAAGTTTGAGAACACCGAAAACGGTTTCATTTTGACCATCGACAAAACACCTGTCGCTTGTAATCTAAAGAATATCTATGCTGCCTATTGTAGTGATACACGAGAACGCGATCATATCGTGAAAGCGTGGATAGATACTCTCATTACGACAGTTCCTGAACACTCTTGGTCAGAGGCACTGAGCACCTTGCGCCCTATGCTGAAGACGGGGAACTATGTCAAGTTAGCGAATCACCAGATGCAACGAAACCCCACACCGGACACGTTGCCCTTCCGTCCTTTCATTGGGGAGCTTGCGGTGATTGTGGTTCGGGAGTTTGGAGGGACGCTCACCGCAGTGACGGATGGGCAGCTCAAGAAATGGGGCGTGAACATTGATGAGGCGATTCGACAGGCTCTCAACAATGTGAGCATGATGGGGTTTCCAAACCCCGTGCATGAAGTGCGCTCTACGGGAACCATGCAACGTGGAGGAGCTAGCTCCGGGGATGTGGTGGGCTTGGTTTATGAAGACAACCACCTTATGGCAACATGGTTTGTGATGGAGCGGTTTCGGGATCACCTTTCCATGCGCTTGAATGCCGATTATGTCGTTGCCGTGCCATTCCGTAGTCGCTTGATGGCGGTACGTGTCGATGAGCCGGGCTTGGTGAGCAGTACTATCCAATCGGCACGAAGTGGCAAGAATATCTCCTATGCTCTCACCAATCAGTGCTACCATGTGAGCGTCTCTACCACGGGAGGCAACCTGACGGTCTATACGGGGTCTCAAAAAGGCAAAGGGATGGATGGGGCGAACCTATTTGGGATTTCTAATATCTTTAGTTTCCGGTAAAAGTATGTAGACAAAAAGTGTGTTACGACATCAGGCAACTTCTGAGGTAGAGTTAAGTCGCCAAACAAATCCTCTTCCCGGAGTACCTGATGTCCTCTCTAGTCTACCGTATAATCCCGCTGTTCACACAAG
>CAMCUQ010000110.1 GCA_945878775.1 Chthonomonas calidirosea | reverse complement strand
ACTTGCCCGAACCGCTAGGGCAAATCCGAAAAAAGAACAGCGTCACCGCCCATCTTACCACCGGAGTCACCGCCCACCGAAGGCGGAAGCGGAACTCAGAGCAAATTCAAGACCAAAATGCACTCGGATTTACCGGAAACTAAAGTATTATGACAAATACAGAACTTGCAAAAGAGTTTTTGGAGCTACGAAACCTGTTAATTATTGGGGGATATGACCAACGGCGAGTTGCACACTATGCGCGTTTGGCAAGTACTCTACTGCGGTTACCGATCCCTATTGAGGCTCTGTGTCAAGAAGGGCGGCTCTGCGAGATTCCGGGAGTCGGCTCTGCGCTTGCAGGCACAATTTCCGAATACATTCTCAGCGGAACTTGCCGACGGCGGTTGGAATGGGAGAGGCGAGTCCCGAAGAGTCTGTTGAAACTGCTTGAGATTCCGGGAGTAGGGGTGCAGACGGTGCGCTATCTGTATCAGCAATGTGGAATAGAGAGTTTGGAGGCTCTAGAGGGTGCGGTGCGACAGGGGACTTTGAGACCGATGAATGCTCGAATCGCTACCCGACTGCGAACCCACTTTTCGCGAATGCCTCAGGATAAGCAGGCTACTCTAGCACTATTCGGTGACTGATTTACGACGCCTTATCACGAGTTGGACGGTATAGCGGCATCTCGCACAAAGGATTGGAATCCCTCTTCACTTAACTCAAAAGTGGCTCCATTGTCTGGGAATTGCTCCCATCGGGTTGCACCCGAATTTGCATCAATGCGGTGCCATTTTGCTATGTTTACACCATACTGCGCCATAGAAACACGAATACCGCTGGAGGAGCTATTTTCGCTATTACTCCTGTTTTTGACTTGGAGTAGTAGATGCCCCTGTTGCCCAATAAAATCGGTTGCCTTCACCGTGCTTCCACAGCACCATATCCAGCCTATGGGTTGAGTGATGGTTGCAATATATCGTTCGAGAAGCGTGCCTATAAGATTCTCCGCAGCCATAGACAGGCGATGATGCTTTGCCACCGTATTTAATGTCTCTCTTGTAATACGCCCAAAATAGACAAGTACCTCATCAACAATGGGGTCAGTTTTCGTGCGAACTAATTCCAGTGTGATCTGTTGTGTACGATCTTTGTGGTAGTGCTTTAGGTATGGCGTGAGATGCAAGTCCCACTGCTCTGGGGTTCTATCGTTCAAGGAGACCAATGGTTCTTGTAAACGACTCCTAGTGGGGAAGCACTGAGGCTTTTGAGCGCAAAACCGAAGAATCTGTTCAAGGTTGTTTTCCCAAGGGATGTTAAGGGTTTCGGCAACAGATTTTGCCAATTCGATTAGTGTTTCTTCAGTCATACTTAAAGGAACCTCCTGCAAATTTTCGTAGAAAAACCAAATCTTCTACTATACATGATACAATATTTGTAAGGTTGAAGCGAGAGGAGTGGTCAAAATGTCTAATGGGGTGTACGGGTGTCTTAGCTTCTTTAGCGGAGCGTTGGGGCTTGATCTAGGGTTAGAAAGTGCCGGAATCCACCATCTTGCCGTCAACGAGATAGACAAAATCGCTTGCCAAACTATCCGAACTAATCGCCCGACTTGGAAACTCTATGCTCAAGACATTCGCGAGCTCTCGGTAGAGCAACTATTAAGCGACCATAACCTTAAACCCGGTGATCTGTTTCTGATGTGTGGAGGACCGCCCTGCCAAGCTTTTTCAACAGCAGGAAAAAGGCTTGGGTTGAATGATGAACGAGGAAACGTGTTTTTGCACTTTTTAGACATTATTGGTGGAATGTTGCCAAAGTATGTGATTATCGAAAATGTGCGTGGACTCCTCTCTGCTGCCCTCCAACATCGCCCCCTGCATCTTCGTGGTAAAGAACATCCTCCCCTAACTCAAGAGGAGTTGCCTGGTGGCGCACTCAAGCATATTATTAGCCGACTCGAAGCCTATGGCTATGGCGTCTCGTTTAATCTCTACAACACCGCGAACTATGGTGTGCCACAAGTGCGCGAACGTGTAGTACTCCTCTGTGCGCGGGGGGGGCGTACCATACCAGACATTTACCCCACTCATGATGAAAAAGGACGCTTTGAACTAGAGCAGTGGAGAACCTTTGCAGATGCTGTGAAGGGGCTACCTGCGCAACAAGAGTGTGCAAAATATGCCGAACGCCGATTGCAATATTTGCGGCTCTTGAAACCCGGGCAGAACTGGAGACACTTGCCAACCGAGATGATTCCAGAAGCCATGGGGAAAGCCTACTTCGCACAAGGAGGCAAGGCCGGCTTCTTCCGTCGGCTTGCATGGGATAAACCTGCTCCAACAGTTGTAACGTGTCCTACCATGCCTGCAACGGACTTGGCACACCCTTGTGAGGAAAGACCGCTCTCTGTACAAGAATATGCACGCATTCAGACATTC
This sequence comes from Chthonomonas calidirosea, assembly GCA_945878775.1. Classification (GTDB taxonomy): domain Bacteria; phylum Armatimonadota; class Chthonomonadetes; order Chthonomonadales; family Chthonomonadaceae; genus CAIJLM01. The sequence goes on along the minus strand of CAMCUQ010000110.1, from coordinate 5,411 downwards.
CCTGATTCGTGGCGGTTTGAGGGCAAAACAGCGGATAAGTATCGTCAGATAGGAAATGCTGTTCCTGTGGTGTTCGGACAGAAGATAGGGGAGCATCTGCTCGCGTATGAGGTAGGGAAAGAGATACTGCCCCCTTCACCGATTGCCTTGAGCCGATATCGGAGGACTGGGCGCAGTGCTTGGGAGAGTGTGCTTGCCGAGGCGGCGGTTGAAGCGCAGTTAGCTCTCCCATTGTAAACTAGCGGGGTGAGATCACGATGCGCCTATCTGTACCTTCCCCTTCACTATAGGTGTGAATGTCAGGGTCGTCTGCAAGCGCGGTGTGGATGATCCGTCGCTCATGGGGAGGAAGCGGTTCAAACTCCGCCTCTTGGTTAATGGATTTGACTTCTCGTGCGAGATCTATGGCGCGTTGGCGAAGCGTGTCCGCTCGTCGTTCACGATAACCGCCAGCATCTAACATGAGTCGTACATCAGCGCGTGTGCGACGCGAAATAATGAGATTTGTCAGCATTTGAAGGCTGTCCAAACCTGCACCGTAGCGACCCCAAGTCGCAGGCATATCATCGCCCACGATTTCAACGTGAAGATAGGCTCCCTGCACATCACGTACCACCACTGTGGTGTCCTGCCCCATCCTCGCACCTATCTCTTGTATCACAGACACCGCTATCTGATGCTCTGGCGACATTGTCGCGGGATCGATGCTTTGGGGTGTCGTCTGTTCTGGCTCCATATCTCTCCGTACCTCCACCATACCGTTAGGATGCTTGGCTCCGTATCATTCGGAAGCGTTCTTAACGTCTGTTATCGACGTTTTTTGTTTTTACCCGAACCCGATCCGCCTCCTGCGTTCGAGGTTGCCGTTTTGGGTGCAGTTTTGGCACCCGAATCAGGAATTGCCTTAATGTCGATGGTTTGCGCCGCCTTCGCTGCTGCTTCCAGCTTGTTTGGCTTATAGATGAAGTGATACGACTGCCACGCCGAAATCAGGTTCGTCATGAGCCAATAGAGCGTAAAAGCAGACGACCATTTATAGATGAGGAACATATAGAACATCATAAAGGTCATCATAACCGACATCTGCTTCTGGGTCTGCGCCTGTTGGGGGTCGGAAGCGGGCGTTAGTCGCATCGTAAGGAAGTTGCTACCAGCATAGATGATCGTTAGAATTAGGTCAAACTGTCCTAGGTTTCCTGCCACAATGCCCGGAAATCGTCCTGCTAGAGAGGGGGTTATCCAGAGGAATTGACCGTTTGAGAAGTGGAACTCAAAGTAGCGGATAGCGGTATAGACCCACCAGAGAAATGGCAACTGAACGAACATCGGCAGACACCCTGCCAAGGGGTTCACTCCATGCTCCTTATACGCCTCCATGACTTTCTGGTTCATCACGACGCGGTCGTCTTTGTGCTTGGTCTGAATCTCCTTCAAGATTGGTTGCATCTTCGCCATTTCACGCTGACTCTTGTAGGTCTTTAGCATGAGGGGGAGGGTGACCAGTTTTACAAAGACAGCAATGAGCAGGAGAGCAAACCAGTAACTGAGGATAGGAATTGCGCCTGTAAGGTTTACAAAGCCTTGAATGATCTTGTAACTCAACAACTGCATATTGCGGGTGTCGATCCGATGCTCTAGTGCTTCACGCAGAGTCATGTTTTTGGAATCACCAAAGCGGGGTTCGGCAGCACGCTTTGCGGCAGGTGTGTCGCCCAATTGGTAGACGAGTTCCTTCATCGCGGCGTGCGCTTTATCCCCAATTTGGAATTGAAGGCTCTCCATCTCTGTCTTGGCTACGGGATTCATACCTGCAACATTCAGTTTTGCAGGATCGATCTGGGCATAACCAAACTCACTGGCGCGAAAGAGTGCTTCGCCGGCAGTCTCGCGGAATTTTAGGGTGTCCGAAGTAGACTTGGCATCCCCATTAGAGTATTCACGCGAAATATTGCTGTACTCTTCAATGGCAGCAATAGGGGACTGTGCTTCACGAGCTTTGGCAAGTTCGAAGCGTTTGGTGGGATCAAGATCAACCTGATACTTCTGGAAGTTGCACCCTGTGAGACTTAGGCTCAGGAGAACGGCAGAGATGATGATGAGTCGGGCAGTAGATTTCAACGATGTATCCTCAAGGTCATACAAACCAAAAAGTCATTCGACTAGTGTACAGGATCATGTCCTCCGGGAGAGTAGGGGTTGCAACGTAATATACGTCTTAGCCCTAACGCTAAGCCCACGAAAAGACCATGTTTTAGGAGTGCCTGCACCATGTATTCTGAGCAGGTTGGCGAATATCGACAGATGGGCGGACGCAGAACTGTTGTCGCCTGATAAACGCGTATGAGTGCCAACAGGAGCCAGCGGAGTGGCGATCTCCAGAACGAGATGGGTATCGGTTTCAACTGGGGCATAACGGCTTCTCCTCCGATTGAGCCGGAGAGGCACGTACCATTTGGCTTGGCTCTATTTGGAGGTGGGCGCGACGCAGGAGCGAAGCAACCACTTTTTGTATATCGTGCCAAGTTGCCTTGCTGAGTCCCTTTCGCCCAACGAAAATTATATCGTAGGTTCCGGGGCGCATCTGTCCCATTTGGAGCCGAACGGCCTCGCGCAGTTGGCGTTTTAGGCGATTCCGACAAACTGCTTTACCCAGTTTCTTACTGATCACAAACCCGATACGCTGACCAGGAACCTCATTGAGGGCGTTTCCCTCACGGTTCCACACGTAGAGTACCGCCACATCCTGAACAATGGAGCGTCCTCGTGTATAGACGCGCCGAAAATGGCGATTATTGCGTAGTCGTTGGTCTGAAGGCAACATCGGGCTGGTGTGACCGTGAAACGCCTAGGGGGAAAGGACGTTTGTTGTAGGTGATACGAAAGAAAGGCGCGAACGGTTTCCCTTTCGCGCCTGAGAAATTCTACTTGATAAGTTGATGACGTCCCCTCAAGCGACGCCTCCGTAGGACATTCTGTCCGTCAGAGGTACTCATGCGCTTGCGGAACCCATGAACCCGTTTGTGCCGCCGATTATGGGGCTGGTAGGTTCGCTTCATGGTTGTGAGCGTACTCCTTACTGAATAATGAGACTATTATAGCACGAGTTAGCCCTTTATGACAAGGTGTGGGCTGCGTTGGAAGCAAGAATTCACGCTTTCGAGAAACTTATGCTCTAGGATGAGCCGACGGTATGCATGCGCATCTTGAATGCTGACCGCCTGACGCATTCCATGATGAGAGGACTAAGCGCGTTTTGTTTGCGATGAGGCGATGCTACTGCGTTTCTATATTGACGGCACATAGATTGTGTTGGTACGGCTCCGCCAATGGAGACTTGCCTTGTGTCTGCCAATGTTATGATCGTTTTTTATTTCGGAATGACCAGAAACGACCGCACCAATCCTGTATAGAGTTCACCAAAGAGATGCTAGAACCCCCTGTATACACAAAGCTGAATTTGTTCCCACCCGGCACTTGAAGAGTCTTGAGCAGTCCTGCCTCCACACCACTCCCATACACATAGGTCTGAGCAACCCCGTCGGCATCTGCTACTTTTGTCAGTTGGTGAGCAACGGGGTTCCTTCCCGCCACTTGATCAGAGTACTGGAGTTGCAATCCGTTGTTGGCATATTGGGTGAAGGTCGTTCCATCGAAGGAGAGGGTCGAGGTAGCACCATTCCCGGAGACGGCAGAGTAGGTGGTCACTCCTACTGAAGTGCCAACCTTGTCATACCTATAACTGCGGAGGTCTCCCAAAGTGAGTGTCACACGACTAGAGGAGGTGCTGGAGGTGATACGACAGTGAACACTGGCATTACGTCCCCGTCCATACTCGGTGACGGTTCCATTGCTCAGTCCACTGTAGAAGAAGGTGACGGCGAGATTGAACTTCTGCGCGGTGAGAGAGAAACCCCGTTCATCCCGTGCATTGGAGTTGACGGTGAGAGAGAAGTCCACGGTGGTTTGAGAACGAGGGTCTCCTCCACAGCCGCCACTTCCTCCAACACTTCCCTGTTTACAACGGTATGCGGTTGGTGATAGCGACACCCCGCCCGACGAGCGGCTCAAAGCACACAAACAGGTTAGCGGTTCCCTGACGGAGATACTCGCTGTCTTCTCGCCTCTGGGTCTGGATAGTTGCCTCTCGGAGCACGCACCAAGTGGTGAGTTTTGTTGTGGGAGGCCGTACCGATAACTCTTTAGAGCAGGCTTGGTCTTTGGTTCCCCGAGGGTATCAGAGCAAACCCCTTTGCACCGACCATTGGGGAGCCTATTCCCGTCTGTTTGCTTCTGAGCAACACACTGCTTGTGACAAAGGGAGCGGACTGACCAGTATCGTGGAAGGGTTGAACACGAAGTGGCGTCAGCGTCAATCTGGATTGGTGCGTCGTTCTTGTGGCGTAAACCTTAAAGTTGATTACGTTGTACTTCTTATCTAAAGATACAACCATCTTCTTTGCAAAGATCGAGGGAGCAGGAATAATGGCAACATAGGCTACTCTATCGTCGCGTATTGCCTTGACAGTACACTCTATAATATAATCCTCTGAATACTCCAATTTCTCAGCAAGATCATGGAAACTTAGCCCATACCTCAGTTCATTTTTGAGGGCATCACTCTCCATGTAAAATAGAGAGTGCTTGCGGTATATTACCCACTCATTTACAAGCACCATCGTCGTGAGAGCAAGTATTAGCTGAGCAGATATCCGTAGCCAATTTCGGCGCAATCGAGTATGCCAAGTTAGACTTGGTCTGAATTTCGTCGATTTGCTACAAGGAATCACGGAGTGTAGTGGAAGATTGTCTTCATTAACCTCTTCAGCATTCATGCAATTTGTCCCACATATAGGTCTATTTGATACTTGCACGTCCTCGTTGCTCCGAAATGTTTCTTGCATGATTTTTGCTCCTCTGGTGTCATTGGTTTGTCTACGGGTTTAGGTTCACGATTGAACTCTGGATAGGTAACAACATAGGGTTTAGCTCCCTGAACGATGTAACCCGTTTCGAAATCAATGTACGTAATCTTGGACGTCTTATCGCATATAATGGTTTGTCTAGTATGGTCACTTACCTTGTATTCAGTGCCCGTTATAAGAGCAAGGTATTCTACAACTTTCTTCGTTTTTAAGGTTGCTACAACATAGAAACCATCTAACTCATAATAGGTACCTACCACATAGGCACCGCCAAACATTGGGGGACGGCCATGTTCAGGTATCATCATCATATATTGTCCTTTACAAGAGCTATCGAACTTAACCGAGGGTTGGTCATAAATGAATTTGACCGCGCAAGAGGAAACCTGCGCGGTCACCTCCGAATTATAAAGTTGCGAAAATCCATAACCGGAGGCAACTTTATGATACCCAAAGAATCTCTGTTGGTGTGCTTGGTCAAATTGGTCG
>CAMCUQ010000109.1 GCA_945878775.1 Chthonomonas calidirosea | reverse complement strand
CGATGGCGGTTCTTTCCAGTCTATTTGCAACTTGGCATTTACGCGGTGAGGAGTGTTTGGAGGAGTGCTTGAAGATGCTGACACAGGCGCAGAAAAGTTCCTTGCCTCACTCTGCCTAAATTCCACTCCCACAACTGTGAACTCTTACGAGAAAACGCCCCTTGTCACGAAAACTATACCGACAAGGTATCATTAAGAGGATGTATCGCTCAACCTGTGTTTTTCCGAAGAGAACGCTTCTATTTTATTCTAAAAAAGAGTTCGCCGTATTGATGCTTTGGTTGAGAAGATACCCACAAGAGATACCAATCCCATCCCGCTGGAGACGCACCCAGACGCCATGAGCGAAAACCCTGTACTTAAAGACGCCACACGCGCCCGATCCATACTCGCTACCGACTGTGGTAGCACCACCACAAAAGCCATCCTCATCGAACAACAACCGGACGGACAATACCGGCTTGTTGGACGAGGAGAGGCTCCCACCACCGTAGAGGCTCCCTTCGATGATGTGACCGTAGGCGTAATGAACGCCGTTCGTGAAGTGGAAGAACTCAGCGGAAAAACGATTCTCGGCGAATCGGGCAAGCCAGACACACCTGCCAAAGATGACAAAAATGGTGTAGACCTCTACCTCTCTACTTCAAGCGCGGGAGGCGGGCTTCAGATGACCGTCACCGGCGTAGTTATGAAGATGAGCGCGGAGAGCGCACAACGTGCCGCCCTCGGCGCAGGAGCCATCATCATCGATGTTATTGCGGTGGACGACAACCGCAAAGAACACGAACGCGTGGAACGATTGCGCCAACTTCGCCCCGACATGATCCTTATGTCGGGTGGAACCGATGGCGGAACCGTCTCACACCTCGTGGAAATGGCAGAGATGCTCGTCTCGGCAGACCCACGTCCGCGCCTCGGCATTGGCTTAAAACTCCCCATCATCTACGCCGGAAACAAAAATGCCTACTCCCAAGTCGAGGAGCTGAGTGGAGAGACGGTCGCCCTACGCCAAGTAGAGAACCTCCGCCCCACCATGGAGCGGGAAAACTTGGGTCCTGCCCGCGAAGCCATTCATGACATCTTTTTGGAACACGTCATGCAACAGGCTCCCGGTTATAGCAAACTCTCTAGTTGGACAAGCACCGGCATTATGTCCACACCAAACGCGGTGGGAAAGATCATGCAGACCATCGCCGAACAACGCAAAATCAACGTCCTTGGTGTCGATATTGGTGGTGCCACGACCGACGTTTTTTCCGTCTTTAGCAACATCTTTAACCGCACTGTCTCCGCAAACTTGGGCATGTCCTACTCTATCTGTAATGTCCTGACGGAAGCAAAAGTTGAGAATATCAAACGCTGGCTCCCCTTCTCTGTTTCCGATGCCGAGCTACGAAATCAGCTGCGCAATAAAATGATCCGCCCAACGACGATTCCCCAACGGCTCATGGACTTGCAGATCGAGCAGGCAGTCTGCCGTGAGGCATTACGTCTTGCCTTCGATCACCATAAGTCCTTGGCGCGTGGACTAACGGGCGTCTCTGCGGACAAAAATATAAGCAACCTTTTCGACTCCAAAAATACAGGGCAAACACTCGTCAAGATGCTGGCACTCGATATGATCGTCGGCTCTGGAGGAGTTCTATCCCACGCCCCCCGACGCGAACAATCTGCCCTAATGATGATGGATGCCTATCAACCGGAAGGCTTCACCCTCCTCACTGTCGATTCTATCTTTATGATGCCCCAATTAGGCGTGCTCTCCACCGTCCATCCCGAAGCCGCCACACAGGTCTTTGAGCGCGACTGCCTCATCTATCTCGGAACCTGTATTGCCCCCATTGGCGTTGCAAAGCCGGGAGAACCCTGCGTCACTGTCACTTTCCAAGGCAAGACAGAGAGCATTCCCTTTGGAACCATTCGGGTCTATCCGCTTGGCTTCAAAAATGGCAACGAGGGAGAGGCAGAGAGTGCCGAGATTGTGGTTACCCCGACACGCAACTTCGATCTTGGGCAAGGAAAAGGGAAAGAGGTGCGTAAAACCGTTCATGGTGGCGTCTCTGGAGTGATCATCGACGCACGCGGTCGCCCTCTTCACCTTCCCATTGAGGAAAACACGCGCGTTCCGAAGCTGAAAGAGTGGCTCAAAGCCATGAATATTCCCGTTGTAGAGTAGAGCAAAGGCACCAGACGATGAGACCAGAAACCATGGTGCTACTCCGTTGTCCGCATGGATGCAAGAGCAATCTGCAACTCGCTGCACAAAACGAAAAGCATGGGCGAGTGGAGACAGGGCAGATATGCTGTGATGGATGTGGGACGGTCTATCCCATTCTAGGTGGAATAGCGCGAATGCTCCCCAAGCACCTCCATGCACAACAGGAGACACCAGAGCAAGAAGCCGAGATACGGCTAAAACTGATAGAGATGGCAGCGCGAGATGCTCAGGTGGAAGACTACGACAATATGACGCATCTTGCCCTCTTTGGAAAACTTGAGATTCCTTTTACCCTTCGGCAATTGAATCTGCGCCCTACCGACGTATTATTGGAAGGAGGTTGTGGAACGGGGCGTATGACCCAGATATTTGCGCGCAAATGCAAAAGTATTGTCGCCATCGATTTTTCCATAGAATCTCTCCTCTCGTGTCGTCAGAAGCTAGACAGGCTCGGCATTCATAATGTCGATCTGATTCAGGCAGATATATGCGCTCTCCCGACGCACGATGAGCAGTTCCATAAAGTGGTCTCCTGCGGAGTAGTGGAACATGTTCCCACTCCAGAGAGTCGTGCAGAGATGATCGCAGAGTTGGCACGCACCGCTCTTCCTGGTAGCAAATTGGTTATCTCCGCCTATAAACATTCGTTCTATACGCGCCTCTTCGGTAAGAAAGAGGGAGAGCATAGCGGAGGAATCTACTTCTTGCGTTTTCACCATCGCGAACTCCATACTCTGCTATCCACACACCTACATGTCGAGCTTATTAGCGGACTGCTGGTCTATTACTTTACAGCACGCTGTGCCAAACCTCGACACCCTAGAAAGCACAAAGCATGAGTGAAACAGAAACCCCGCTGAACCGCCCCGCCAAGCGTGCGACATTTCGGCTGGATGCACGGGTGCAACATCGAATACAGACCGGCTTTGTCGTTGCTATGGTGATAGCGCTCACCCTCATAGGGTATCGCACCTTTCTGAACTTCAAAACCCAACGCAATATTACTATCGGCAAGTCGAACCTGCTCAATCTCTACAAGGCAATGGCAGCCTATGCCCAAGATTGGGATCGCTTGCCCCCCGCCAATGTGTGGACGGATGTTGTGCGCGGCTATCTCCATGCCCCCCCAAATACGCCCGGCGGAGCCGATTCGTATCTTCAAGGTCCCGCAGACTACGGTACAGTGGGGTACGTCTATAACCACCTTGCCGAGGCGTACAATCTGGAGCCAACGAACGTCAACGACCGACAAAAAGATGTTTCCCCCAGTAACCTCGTGCTACTCATTGAGAAGGTGGGAGCCGAGCCGAACACGGGTATCCTGATCCCTTCACAACAGCCGGGAGCAGACATAGAAAAAAACGAAAAGGTTCTCTATAAGAACCTCGATTTCCCCCACTATTCCGAGGATAAAGATGCCGCAACAACGCTCATTCTCCTCGCAAGTGGGCGCATCTTGGTACGCACTCGTCGCGATTTTCGCTAACGTATTACAGAGAGTACTCCCCTTTTGCGGGGAGGGAGAGGAGAGTGTTATCTCGTGGGAACTGCCTATACCCCTGGCCTCAGAGTCAGCGCACATACGCGGATTGAGAAGCTACGCCGCCTGCCCTTAAAAGGGACGGTTCTACTTAAAGAGGGCGACCGTGTGACACCAGAGCGTGTTGTTGCTCGTACCGAAATACCCGGCATTATGCAGACCGTCAAAATGGCGGAGCGTTTGGGAGTGGAACCCAGCGAAGTACGCGCCCTGCTGAAAGTCAAAGAGGGAGACGCCATCCAAAAAGGGGATTCTTTGGCAGGCACGAAGGGGCTATTTGGCAAGTTTTTCCGCTCAGAGATAACCTCCCCATGTGATGGAACGGTTGAACTCTTCTCTGCTACCACGGGACACCTCGGTATACGACACGCCCCAACGCCCATTGAACGCGATGCCTATGTGGAGGGGATTATTACACAGGTGATCCCGGAAGAGGGGGTTGTTGTTGCTTGTGATGGTGCGTTGATACAGGGCATTTTCGGAGTTGGTGGGGAGCGACAGGCACAAATTGTTGTCGTCACAGAGAACGCCCATACGCCCATTACTCCCGAAAGTATCACCTCTGCCCATGCTGGCAAAATCATCGTGGGTGGTTCGAATATCTCTGGTGCAGGGCTACGCAAGGCGGCAGAGTGTGGTGTGGTGGGTATCGTTGTTGGTGGAGTTATTGATAGGGAACTGATGGACTATTTGGCGGAGGCACTCAACTCTCCGGGATACGATATTGGAGTCGCCATTACAGGGCATGAGCCTATCCCCTTTACTCTGATCGTGACCGAGGGGTTTGGAACCATCGCGATGGCAGACAGAACCTTCCAATTGCTAGGCTCCCTCGTTGGCAAGAAAGCCTCCATTAACGGCGCCACACAGATTCGTGCGGGTGTGATCCGTCCTGAAGTTATTGTTCCTTTGGGAGACGCAAAACCTATCACGGATCGAACCACAGGGGAAGAGGGACAGCTTACTACTGGCACGCCTATTCGAGTCATTCGCGAACCCTATTTTGGCATTCTTGGTCATGTGACGGCTCTGCCCTCAGAGTTGGTGCAGGTAGAATCGGAGACTTGGGTTCGAGTGCTTGAGACCAAGCTAGCAGATGGACGAACGGTAATCGTTCCCCGTGCCAATGTGGAGATAATCGAAACAGTTTGATTGGTCACCTCTTCGCGACTAGGCGCAAAGGGAGGTTTCAAGCTGAGCATTACGCCCAAATCTCCCTTTGCGTTCTCTTGTGGACTGACGTTCTGCACGATTTGGCTCAGACAATCTCGTCTTTCCAGTTGGGCATCACCCCTGTGATCCTCCCACTCTGTTTAGCGAGTTGGACCGCTTCCCATTTGAACTCTTCCGTGTAGGCTTCTCTTTCTATTATGTTGTACCTTACTTTCTGGATAGAGGTACTGCCCATTAGATCAGGTTTTTCGTTAACTACCTGGACGTATCTTCAGAGGAATCTGAGTTGTGCCGAATCGTTAGACGCGACAAGGATTCTTCATTCCCCCCCCGGATCATTACTTGCCTCCAACGGCAAGCTTAAATGCGTCTACCCCGCCAACGATTGGTAGAGTTATTCGAGTGGCATCCAGTTCGATAGTGAGCTTCGTTCCGGTGCTGGGCCAAAGTGTGAAGTCCCTATCGCTTGAGAGGATCATGAGACCTATTCGCTTGCCAGCCGGAATAATCTGATCATCTGGTTGAAGATCGAACGTCATGTTTACAAACTTGCCGGGAATCAGCGGGGTGCCGTGATCAAGCGAATGATAGTCGCCTCCTCGAACAAGCGCCTTGGCATTCTGAGGATCAGCCCAGCCCCGTGTAATGAGATTAGCCGTTCCGATGGGTCCGTTAGCCCACGGCAATTGAACCAAGTACACCGATAGGTTTGCCGCTGCAACACTCGAAGCAAGCCGAATGGTCACTCGCGAGGTTCCTGACATGTGGAGCGGTGCAATCAACTCTGGGGTGGCATAGATGAGTCGATTCGGAGAATCGGCGGACCGAGCCAGAGCCGACGCGTCGAAAGCGACGTCGTCGACAAGTTCCTCTTGACCTTGACCAACAGACTTCGTTGGCGCAAGCCCACCCATAGTTTTTCCACCGCGTGAAAGAAAGAAAGTGACAGGCAAGGCTTCGGGGTTCGGATAATCCGCATACGCGGTAGGCACTTGCGCGGGGTTCCTCGGAACGCCAGGCACTCGCTCTCTTACGATGTAGGCTTTGGGACCATTTTCGATGTCGTTTTGCTGTCCGTAAAGAAAGCGAGTGAACCACTTGTTCATAAGCTCGAAGGGAGGATCGCCTCCGTGCCCGCCTTGGTGGAAGTATTGCACCAGAGGTACACGCCCCTTAATCGCCTGACTTATCCGAACGCTATGCTCTGGCACCACGTTCCAATCATTGAACGCGTGCGCCATGAGGACCGCACATTTGATGTTCTTGGCGTACCTGAGCAAGTCGCGAGTTCCCCAAAACGAATTATAATCGCCGGTTTGACGATCTTGCCCCTTGGCGAACTCCCCATCACGATATAGGGAGTTTGCCGTTTCGCGTCCTGCCGGATTCCCACTATTGATGAAGTCGTAGAGAGAGTCGATATCCTCGCCAAGCCATCCTCCAGGATGCCGGACAAGACCGTTCGACCGATAGTAATGGTAGTACGACGTGTTCGGGGCAACGGGAATAATTGCTTCAAGTCCCTTCACTCCGGTTGTTGCGGCAGCGACCGGGATAGTCCCGTTATAGGATGTACCAGTCATTCCGACTTTGCCAGTACACCATGTTGCCTTAACTTCGATTTGCCCCTCTATTGTTGTGAACCCCTTAGCTCTGCCATTGAGCCAGTCAATTACTGCTTTCGGAGCCAATCGCTCGGGCGTGCCACCTACTGTTGGGCTACCATTAGATAGCCCTGTTCCAGGTGCTTCGGAATGGACTACGGCAAAGCCACGTGGGACCCACATCTCAACGAGAGAGTTCGAGACATTTTTTCGGTTCGGGTTAAACGCAATCGCCGGATGGGAGGTTCGGGGCGGCGGGGCAATGCCAAGTTCATGGCGCACGTCCCACATGATTGATTGACCATTGGCAGTGCCTGCAAAGTAGGGATATGACTCATAGATTACCGGTACGCGCAACCCTTCTGTTCTTGTCTGCATTTGCCGTGTGACGTCAACATGCATGCGGTCTCGTTTCCCGTCATGGTCAGAATCAAACTCGACTTCCACCCACAGATTTTCTCGAATCCACTCGGTCGAGTTCGCGAATGCGGGGACTATTTGCGCCTGTCCCTCCACAAACACGGGGCTGGCAGGCAGAACCTGCTGTGCGTCAATGGTGGTGGTGAACATCGCCAGGATGGCGGCGACAAGGATTGTGGTCTTTTGGGATAAGAGGGACGGTGGTTTCATGGCAGTACCTTCTCTATTAATGTAAGATGAGCTGGGCTACGCCAGCATACAAACTGCCTCCACTGCGTGAGGTGAGACAAAAACAAGGGCGCATAGAACCTAGTCGCGCCGAGACATATGTGCCCACATCTAATCTTGACATGGCATAATGCGCCCCTACTTCTTTTCCTTCTGAACCCGAATGAAGTGATCGGCGACTTTGTGCGGTGACCCCGGAAAGACAGGTTCCGCACGTTTGGGCATATGGCACGAGGTACACTTCTCTGTTGCATTAATAGGGCAAGGGCGCCTCTGAAGCAAGCGTGTCGTGATGGGTATATTGGCAGGAGCATGGCATTGAAGACATACCTGATTATAAGTTTTTTCGTCGGTTGAAATACTCGTGTGGGGATCATGGCACGAGGTACAGCTCAGTTTGTTTTGCCCCTCACGATAGCATCGGCTTTGCTCTAGTCCATGTGCCTGAAAGAGATCGGTGTGTTCGGAATTCAGGTTCTTTGCAGTCGCGTCCTTTGTCGTTCGGTGACAACGCCCACACATCTCTGCAATGGTTTTCCCATCCTGTTTCTGAAGCTTTGGCATAAAGAGAGCGTCCGTCTTTCCCTGTCGCATCGCTTCCACATGCTGTCCACCGGGACCATGACACGACTCACATCCCACTCCCATATACTTTCGCTCTGGTAATAAGGAGTGTTCTGGCATTGTGATCGTATGACACCCCACACACTGTCGTGCAGAGGTTCCTTAGCTCACGTTTAGAGTATCTAGCGAGAGATGCCCCTGTCCGGGTGTGATATACCATTGTTTGCCCGTTGGAAAATAGCTAATGCGTGCCTCCGCCATTGCCGTGTTCTGCACCACGCTAGTGAATGCCAAACCGCTCTTGCCAGACCCAAACACAAGGTCAAGCATCTTCACATCCCCATTGGCAGCTCCAAAGGCATACCGATCTCCAATAGTGATCATCTGGCACGATGTATTGGGAATAGTTCCCGTGGGAGGCGCCTGCGTGCCCATCTCCTGCTTTGTGAAGGGGCGCAAAGTACGGTTATGTCGGCTCACCTTATGGGCATTAAACTCGTTCGGATGGCAACCTGCACAGGCAGCATTACCCAAAAATTCGTTTTTGGCAGTGCTAGTAGTTCATTCGTCTAAAGATTGGTATTTTAAGAGGGGGTAGAGTTTTCTGAGTTTGACTCTCGCCTCTTCCTTAGCGAAGCGCCATTTGACGGTGTGGGGAGTGGAGTTCCGCTCTCTCTCCCATGCGGATGTCTCGCTCTGTAG
>CAMCUQ010000108.1 GCA_945878775.1 Chthonomonas calidirosea | reverse complement strand
TGATGGCACAGGCATTCCATGCCAAGCAGAGAATCGCTTTCGATGCATGGGAGATTGGAATGTCCCGCGCGGCGGCAGTCGCTTTGGCGGTGCGCCTTCAGTCTCAACTCACAGGGCAGAACACCGTCGATCCCTCCAATGGCTTCTACTTCACTCCCTACTACGATCTTCTCAACCAGCCCGCTCTGGCAAACAGCACCTTCACGCCACCCACAAAGTCGGATCAGCCTTTCAATGCGACCACACTGGCGGGAATGCTCGTGCCACGTCTGCAAATGTCCTCCACGGCATGGCTTAAATGCTATATCGAAAACCCGAACTTCTTCAAGTTGTTCAATACAGGTAGTGCCGACGGCTTGGGAAATGGGGGCTACTATGGAGCCTTCAAAACCAATGCCAATACGGCGAACAGCGTGAGCAAACTGAGGCAGATTGCGAAGGCGGCTTTGCCAAATGTGGAAGGGCAAGATTTTGATGCTTGGTTCGAGCAACAGTATGCTCTCGATTCGAGCATCTCTCAGGGCAATAAGCTTTTTGTCTACGCACAGCCCACCTTCCCAACCAATACGCAGGGAACAGATAGCGGAGCCGCGCTCTTTGTAGTCTACTACCGCACCACTAGTTCGGGAGACGAGACGGACTTGAGCGGCACGGCAAACCTGATTTATTGGGACTACAATTTTGTGAATCGACTCCTCCTCCCCTCTTTTGAGGTGGTGGATGTAGTCAATGGCTTTGGAAGCGTTGCGCCGTTCTTTAACGATATTGGAGGCAACCCGGCAGACAAGATGCGCATTGCCGTCGATGTTCCCATCAATCAGCAATATGTCCGAGTTCCCCTCCCTGCGGGGCAGACAGGAACCTCTAACGCGCCAAATGATCTGCAAGGGGTTTTGGTTGGTGCGACTGATGGAAGCCTGAGCGTTACTTTTGAAGGTGGTTCTGGCGCCATTACAGGCAACGTGGTGCAAGGCGCGTTTGGACTGACTGGGGGAAATGGTGCTCTTCCTGAGAGCCTGAGCCGAACGCAGATAGTCTTCACACCCACAGGCGGACAAGCGATCACTTTCCGCCGCAACACCTATCAGCGCAGGGATACCAATGCACGGCTTGGCGTCTTTCCGCTCTTTGCGCTCTATGCCCCTGGGGCAGTGCAGACTCTCTCGCACACCTTCCCTGCGGGACCTCAGATGATCTCTGTTCCTGTGCGCCCTCTGGGACATGACCTCGCCGTTGCGCTCGGCTCCGATCCCAACAAGACTTTGCTTGCCCAATATAGGCAGGATGCTGTGGGGAACGACAAGTATCTGCGCTATCCCAATATTCCGCTCTATCAGCCGGGGTATGGGCTTTGGAGCAACTTTAGTCAGCCCTTCAATGCCCCTGCTATCAAGGGAGAGCGCACCGACATTCAGCCGTTCATCAGCTTGCAACTCCCGTTTGGATGGACGCAGATCGGCTCCCCTTATGACGCCAACCTCAATGCTATATCAGACCTTCAGTTTCAATATTTGGGAGGAGAGGTTCTGACGCTTGTGGAGGCGATTGCACGCGGATATGTTGCAACGGGAATTATCGGTTTTTCACCAAGCGCGGGCTATCAGGATATTCTCACTACGACCGCGCAAGGCTTTCCTGCAAACACGCTGGAAGCATGGAAGGGTTACTGGATTAGGGTATTGGTGACAGAAGGGATAACGCTCACCTATAATAAACCCAACACCGCAAAAGCTTCGACGAAAGCGGCGGGTATCGCCAATGCTCCGGCTGCAAGCAATCGCTGGACGGTTCCGCTCACTCTGCGGGATGGCGACGGTGTGGAGACCTCTGCAACCTTTGGGCAGGCTCCCAATGGGGCAGAGACATTCGTTCCCGCGCTCCATGTCGCAGAGCCTCCGCCCTTCACACGGGTGGCGGTTCCTTCTGTGCGCTTCCCCCATGCCGATTGGGATAAGGGGGGCGATTTCTTGACCGATATTCGACGCAGTAGCACCCGTTCTGAGTGGGATGTTGTGCTGAATGCGCCCAAACCCAACCAAAACTATACGGTCTCGTGGAAGGGACTCAGCAACCTACCAAGAGGAACACGCCTGACGCTCATCGACAAGGAGACAGGCACGCGGTCTCTCATGCAAAGCCGTGCCTCCTACTCCTTCCGCACAGGCAACGAGGGAATCACCCGTCACCTTCAAATCGTGGCAGAACCGCGCGGACTAGGGCGACTCAGAATCTCCAATCTCTTTGCACAGGCTCCGTTGGCAACAATAGGACGGGCTGCACAGTCTGTCACGATCTCCTACGAGCTCTCAAACTCCGCTGAGGTGCAGATTGAGGTGCGTATGGGAGGAAGACTCGTGCGCCGTCTCAATAATGGGCGTTCCGTTCCAACGGGTAACAACCAACTGCTTTGGGATACCCGCGACGATGCAGGGAGAGCTTTGCCGGGAGGAACCTACACCGTCGAAGTCACCGCGAAAACAACTGAGGGAGAGCAGACCCGCGCCATTGCGCCTCTGCTCCTTACCCGATAGAAGAGACAGGAGACCCTTTCAGAATGCAACGAATGAATGCTGTACACCAGAAACTTGGAAGCCAAATGGGGTTTCTCTTGGTGCTGTGCCTCCTGTCCTTGGTCTATGGGTGCGGAGGTGGTGGTGGGAGTAGCAGCGGCACTACGGGCGGAAACGCTGGAGTGCGTGGGAAGATCGTGCTTGTCTCTACAAACTCCAATCCTGCGCCGACGACGACTGTCTCTTTGGGGGGAGTTTCGGTGCTAGCGAGTGATACGGATGGAACGTTTACACTTCTAAACGGCTCTGCCAGTGAAACGACCCTCACTATTGTGAACGCCGATGCCGCAAAAGTGGAACAGTTTCGGCGTACCCTCACGGTCTCCATTACCGCCAACCAAACCACCGATCTGGGCGTGATCTATGTGGGCGATCAGGGCTATAACGCCAATGTGAATGGGCGTGTCGTAACGAATATTAACGGCGTGAATCAGCCTGTCACCAATGCGAAAATCACCCTTTCGGGGCTACGAACGGTGACGGGAGTCAATGGAACGTTTCAGTTGACAGGCTTGCCTGTAGGACTTGGCTCTCTGCCCGGTGCTTTGCTAGGAGAGGTTGTGGCGACAGGTTTTGAGACGAAGCCCATTTTCTCCGAGACATTGGGACCACCCCTTCTCCCAAACAACAACAACGTGGGAGATATTGTTATAGCGGCTCCCGTGGGAAGTACGCCTCCTCCTCCTCATACCATTACAGGGCGCGTAACGGTTCAGGGAGCGAATCAAGCGGGAGTGATGGTATCACTCAAAGTGGGCGTGACCGAACTGGGAAGCACAACGACCGATGCCAGTGGCAGCTACTTCTTCTGGGTAGTTCCTGATACCTACACTATCACAGCAAGCAAAGCGGGCTTTATCTCTAAGCAGACGAGCGTTACTCTGCAAAGGCTAAGCACTCCGGTGACTGCCAGTACGCTTAATCTGACGCCCTAGCCAGTAGGAGGTGAGCCATGAAGATACGCTGGACGGCGCAAAGTGTGCGCTATCGCATAGAGCCAAACGAGATGGAAGCTTTGCTACGCAAGGAGACTGTGGAGGCACAGTTTCTAGGAGCGTGGACGGCAACATTAGAGCAGGGCGAGACTACACATCTTGAGGCAAGTGGGTGCAAAGTGCAAATCACTCTCTCCAGAGAGGATGCTCTAAACCTTGCTCAACCCGATCAAGAGGGAGTCTATTTTCAACAAGACGCGCCTTCATTACGCTACTATGTCGAAAAGGATTATCCTTGCGCTCACCCTCGTGCCTCCGAAATACAAGAGAAACCGTCCGAGACTTTTGCCCCATCCGAGGTATTTATGCAGCGTAAGGCAGAGAAGTGAGACGTTTTGCATTTGGGAGTGTGAGAAATAGCACACTCCCCTATATTCGTGAAACGGAGGCGAAGGGGGAAGCCGTAGTCCATAAAGTAACCACGTGGTGGGAGAGAAGTTTGCTTTCCAAAGCCTTCGCTCGTCTTTTATTGCCATTTTCTGCCCTTCTCTTGCTGGAAAGAACGCCTGGAACTGAGGAATGATCGCCCACGAGGAAACCAGTTGACATTCTAGTAGAAAAATGTGATAATATTGGTTCAGGTGCTGGGGTAGTATTCTGCCTCTCTCTGAATCATAAAGGGTGCGAGGTTGTCGCTAGAGAAATCACCGCACGCGACGGGGCAACGGGTTTCAAAACGCGATTGTGCGTAAGAACCAAAACCTAGAGGATACCGGAGCGAAAGGAGAAGGGATTGCGATGAATCCGTTTGCAAGATTTTGGCAGTACTTTAAGTCTCTCCTACATGGCAAACTTGATCAGTGGGAAGACCCTGAAATAATCATCAACAACGCCGTCCGTGAGATGAAAGATAGTCAGATCAAGAACCGCGAACTTGCGGTTCAGGCGATCACACAACGCAACAACCTGCAAGCTGAAGTGGACAAGAACGAACGAGTCGTTGCCCAACTGGAGCAGAAGGCGGAGCTTGCGTTGCGCTCTGGCAATCGAGAACTGGCGAAGCAGTTCCTCAAAGAGAAGGCAAATTACGATCAGACCCTCGAATCGATGCGAGTCAATCTTACCTCCGCAAATGATGCTGTGGAACGTGTGAAAGTTGCGATAAAATCCGAAGAGGAGCGCATCCGAACGCGTACTTCTGAAGCCCTCGCAATGAAAGCGAACCTGAAGCAGGCACAAATACAGAATAAGATAAACAAGGCACTCGATCAGTTCCAGTATAGCGATACCGAACAGCAGTGGTCTACCGCTAAGGAGCGAATCACCTCGCTACAGTCCGAATCTTCTGCCCGTGCCGAAGTGGCAGGAACCAGTATCGAATCCAAATACCGGGAGCTGGAGATGTCTGAGATGGATCTCGTCGTCGATAAAGAGTTGGCAGAACTGGAACTCCGAATTCAGAATCCGGCGACACGCTATACCACAACCACGAATCAACAACAGAATGTACAGTCTGTGGGTAGTGGAGCAGCTTCAAACGGGACAGCAAACGCGCCAGAGAACGATATAGACCGCCAACTGCGGGAATTGGAAGAGCGTCTCGGCAAAAAGTAGAGGCGGAAAGGAAACAGAGATGAGTATTCCTGAACGCTTCTATCGAATCGCGCGGCACAAGTTCCACGAGTTGAAAGACCGCATTGAGCAGATGGACTCGGAAGCACTGGACTATACCGAGCAACAGAGCAGCACCTCGTCCCAACGGCGTAGCTCCCATGAGGAGGCTCTTCGTGAGCTGAATAAGGCGGGTTCGGACGGCGAACCGGTAAATCAGAAAAACCGCTTTCCTGCGACTCCACCCGATTTGGGTGGAGTTCGCCCTCAGATGCGATCCCCTGATGAGATTCGCAGAGGTGTGCCTGCGGGAAGTTCTGCCAATAACAGGAGTGTGCCTGAGACTCCCGATCCGTTGCTTCCACATTATAGGCTATTGGGACTAGAGCCCGGCGTCGATTTTGTTGCTGTGCAGGGAGCCTATCACCGCCTCATTATTCGATGTGATCCCAACCGTTTTCCTGTGGGAACCGATGAAGCACGGGAAGCCGAAAAGATACGCCTACGCCTAGAGGAGACCTATCATGCTCTCAAGGAGGCGTTGGACCCGGTATCCCGACGTTTCGATATATTAGAACTCGATAACCCGACGCCCCCCAGTGCGTCCGCTTGAAGCGTAGGGAGAAATCCCTACGCTCTTTTGTTTTATGAGCAATCGTAGATAGGAAGGGATCAATGCCGCTTCGATATCTTCACGATGGTGACAACACACGGGAGCGCAAGAGAAGAACCGCCTTAGAGCAAATCTGGAGTATTGAGGAGAAGGTGACACACCACTTGCTCGTCTCTCCATTTTGGAGAAGGGTAAAAAGCCCTCACCGCTTTTCGTTCTCTGCACTAGGTCGGCTTGACAAAACGTTATTATCATTCTATACTCTCCACAGAGACAAGATACTTTGGTAAGAGCATTGCAAAGTGAGGAGGGCATGTGATGAAGGTTGTAACCTACCTATTACTGGCAATAGTTGCCTTCTTCATTCTGAACTATCTTTTTAGCGTCGTCTTGGGCTTGCTCTTTTGGGTGGTTATACTTGGAGTTTTTAGTGGGCTCCTCTACCTCCTCTACAAGGCTACCACCAAAAAGAAAAACTACCTGTAAAGCCCGCTACCTCCTCATAGAGCAATACCTGAATTGTATTGAGCAAGGAAAACGATATGATGGGAGTTCTCGGTGCGGCGATACTCGCGGCACTGATTACAATATATTTCACCCCGACTGTTCGCGCTTGGGCGTTCAAAAAGGGCGTCGTCGATATGCCCAGCGCACGCCGGATCAATACCGAGCCGATGCCTCGCGCGGGGGGCGTCGCTATTTTTGCGGGCTTTCTCGTCGCCGCCATGGTTGCTGTTCTTGCCCGTCAATTGCGCGTTCCCCACGAGCCTATCTGGACTCCCCAAGTGACTGGTTTCCTGCTTGCCACCACGCTTATGGCGGTTTTCGGGCTAGTTGATGACCTCAAAAACCTCTCGCCCAAGTTCCAAATCCTCGCGATGCTCGCCTCTGCACTACTGCTCTTTGCATTCGGTATACGGATTGAGGGGATTGCCCACCCCTTCACTGGAAAATGGCTCCCTTTACCCATTGGTGTCAGTATCGGAGCCACTGTCCTCTGGATTATCATTGTCACGAAAACCGTAGACGCCATTGACGGACTCGATGGGTTGGCGTCGGGAGTTTCCGCCCTCTGCGCCATGACACTCGCGCTTATGGCAACCCAACTCAAGAGCGTGGAAGGCGCAACGATAGCCCTTCTCGCTGCCGCATTGGCAGGAGCGTGCGTCGGCTTTTTGCGCCACAACTACCATCCCGCCAAGATCATCATGGGAACGGTGGGAGCGTGGGTGCTAGGGTTTGGCTTGGCGGCACTCTCCATCATGGGAGCCTTCAAATTGGCGGCTACAGTCTCCGTCGCTGTTCCCGTACTGGTCTTAGGAGTTCCCATCTTCGACTTCACACACGTACTTGCTCGTCGCGCCCTAGCCCGTGCGCCACTCACACAAGCCGACAAGCGACACCTGCACCACCGCCTTCTCGCCAAAGGGCTGAACCAAAGGCAGGTCGCGCTGACCATCTACGGGATCACTTTCCTCTTTTGCGTCACCGCCCTGATTCTCTTTCAGGCAGGTCGCGCAGGTCGTTAAAAAAACTCCACCAAAGAGACGGTATTCACGATCTATGTCTGATAATCGCATTCGAGTTCTTTGCGTCTTTGGAACGCGCCCCGACGCCGTGAAAATGGCTCCCGTTGTGCTGGAACTGCTCAAGCACCCCCAAGACTTTGCCGTGCGAGTCGTTGTGACAGGGCAACACCGAGAACAACTCGATCAAGTCCTCCGCGTCTTCTCCATTCAGCCCGATCACGATCTCGCGATCATGCAACATGGGCAGACCCTCACCCAAATCACAACACGCGCCCTCACTGGCATAGACGCCGACCTCCAAGCGCATCCTGCCGATGTTTGCCTAGCGCAAGGAGACACCACCACCACCTTTGTCGCCGCACTCGCCGCCTTCTATCACAAAGTTCCTTTTGGGCATATCGAAGCCGGTTTGCGGACTCGGAATAGGTACGACCCTTTCCCTGAAGAGATGAACCGACGCCTTGCGGGTGTGATGACGACATGGCACTTCGCGCCCACAGAGCCAGCACGGGAGAACCTTCTTGCCGAAGGGGTAGACCCAAGCACCATCTATGTGACAGGAAACACAAGCATCGACGCGCTCAAGCAGGTTGCGTCTCGCCCTCACACTCTCGAAGACCCTGCCCTTCAAGCCATTATCGAGAGAGGGAAACGCCTTATACTTGTCACTGCCCACCGACGCGAAAACTGGGGAGAGCCAATGGCGAATATCGGACGCGCCCTCCAGACCCTCGCCTCAGAGTTTGAGGACTGCGAGATCATCCTTGCGCTCCACAAAAACCCTGTTGTCCGTGAAACCCTCCTCCCGCTCCTTGAAGACAGACCGCGCATCCACCTCATTGAGCCACCGGACTACGTCCCCTTCGTAAAACTCATGCAACACGCGCACCTGATCCTCACCGATAGCGGAGGGGTTCAAGAGGAGGCTCCCTCCTTTGGAGTACCGATTCTTGTCTTGCGAAAAACCACAGAGCGCCCTGAAGGGGTCACTGCTGGAACCGCAAAACTGATCGGAACCGATACCGCAGATATTCTGCGCGAAGCACGTACACTTTTGACCGATGCCACCGCGCATAAGGCGATGGCAATCGGCGTTAATCCCTATGGAGACGGAGGCGCAGCACAACAAATCGCCTCTGTGCTTCGCAACTCACTGTTGACGTTTAGACAAAATGGGTTGAGCATCTAGCCTTAATCGACCAAATGCCCTAACCATGGGGTAAAGTTCTTTTCCACCAAGAAAGGAACCTAACCCAATGGATTCTAGCACACTTTCTGCGTTTCGTGCAGAGTTGTACGCCTG
>CAMCUQ010000107.1 GCA_945878775.1 Chthonomonas calidirosea | reverse complement strand
GCAAATCCGAAAAAAGAACAGCGTCACCGCCCATCTTACCACCGGAGTCACCGCCCACCGAAGGCGGAAGCGGAACTCAGAGCAAATTCAAGACCAAAATGCACTCGGATTTACCGGAAACTAAAGTAGCTCCCTCTTCCTAAATAGTTTGCACTAAAACGTTTGTCACGGCGTGCGTCAAAAACCGTTGATGAGGTGTATCGGGGCATATTTAGACCCTTTTATCGACAATTTCTTTGAAAAATTGTAAGAGACACGTTGGTAGGTATTGACATCCTTTTTGACATTGTGTCAGACTATAGGTAAGGTTAATAGGAAGACTGGGTTGGAATGGGGAACTATTCCACCACATGAAGGCGTTATAGCCTTTGAAAGGTTTCCCCTTTTCCTTAAAATGGCGATGCTCTTCCGTTGAAGGCACCGAACAGGGTTTGGAAGTGGGCGTCTACACAAAAAAGCGTGCCTTCCGCAGAGAAGCGGGATACAAGGCAACTTCTTCTCCGACGAAGCACGTATGTTTGTGGCGGCTCCTGCTCACATTCTCCTCAAGGTGTGTAACCGGGCATCGACGTGGAACGGATTCCGCAGGGTGTGTTTCCGTCCCACGCAATTACACACACCCAATCTACAGGAGAAGAAGTCATGAAAAAGGCACTACCGTTTCTCGGTGCCGCCGTATCGACTCTCGCCCTGGCTTGGTCTGCTCCCGTGAAAGCACAGGACGCCTTCAAAGACGTTCCTCAAGATCACTGGGCATACTCAGCAGTGGCAGACCTCCAGAAGCAGGGCATCCTGCTTGGTTACCCCCCGGAGAACTTCTACAAAGGTCGCCGTTACCTCACCCGCTACGAGTTCGCAGTCGCCCTAAAGCGTGCCCTTGACAAAATCGGCAACGTTGGTGGCACTCCAGGACCTGCTGGTCCTGCTGGTGCACCAGGCGATCGTGGTGCTCAGGGTGAAACAGGTGCTCAGGGACCTGCTGGAATGACCCCCGAAGAGGTCGCAACCCTTCGCCGCTTGACCGACGAGTTTAAGAACGAACTCGCCGCTCATGGTGCCAACATCCGCGAGATTATGGCGCGCCTCGATGCCCTTGGCAAAGATGTCGCCGCTCTCAAAGACATTGTTGGTAAGCTTCCCAAGTGGAACGTCGAAGCCTTCACTGGCATGCGCTCCGACACTGCTCGCACAGGCTACTTCGATAAGGGCGGTGCATTCCGCACAGCCTCCAAGTTTGGCTCCAACGTGAACGTTCTTCATGACATTCACATCAAGCCAACCGTCAAGCTGGGCAACGACGCCACCTTCACCGGTGACCTCGTCTTCAGCAACTACTTGGGCTATCGTGGTAACAACCTGTCCAGTGCAAACGTTGCAGCAAACACTGCCTCCGGCACATTCGGTGCTCCCGAAACCATCCTCCCCTACCAGGCTCAGTTGGACATCCCTGTTAGCGGATTTGGACGTGAGACCACCCTTACCCTCGGACGCTATAAGCAGCACCTTACCTCGCTCACTTATAAGCGCCCCGACATGGATCCTTATTTCTACGTCAGCTCCTACGACGACGGCAACTATGTTCAAGATGGTTTCCGCCTGTCCACCAAGCTGGGTAGCCTAAAGACCCAACTGTTTGGTGCTAGCTTCGCTACAATCACCGACCAACTCGGCGCATACCTCAACCAACCCCTCGTTGGTGGCGGTAATATCACCGGAGGCGGATCGGGAGCAGGCAATGCCCGTGCAGGACGTCTCATTGGTATCGATCCATTGGGTAATGCAAATGCAGCCAATCAGGTATTCGGTATTCGTGCCAGTCTTCCTTTCGCTAAGATCGGAACTCTTGGTGTGACCGCAGCCCTGTTTGGTACCAGCCAAAACGGAGTTTCTCAAGCTGCCATCAATGCCAACAACCCGTTCAATACCGTCGCCCTTTACTCGGCTGACCTACGGTTGAACGATTGGGGCAAATTGAAGATCAGTGGAGAAATCGCTAAGACCGCAGTCTCCAACAGCCTCTCCGGTACTGCTGGCCTCAGCAACGACGACAGTAGCGCATACCGCGTGAATGTAGGCTATAACACAGGCGCACTCAAACTGGGCCTTGGCTATAACTACATCGATCCTCGCTACGGTGCGCCTGGTGCATGGCTTACCATCGGTAACTGGTATAACCCCACCAACGTTCAGGGTCCCTCCCTTCGTCTTGGATACAAGATGAGCGAGAGTTTGAATGCAAACTTCAACGTAGACTATCTGCGCGGTGCACGTAACCGTTCTGGTCTGCTTGGAATTGGTGACAACATCGCCCGTGTCAAAGCCGGTTTTGATTACCGAATCAGTAGCCGTGTCAACTTTGGCTTGGACTATGAGGGTGTCATCTACAGCTTGTCTGGTCAAGCTGATGGAACCTCTGGTAAAGCAGGCGTTCGCACTTCTCCCGTGGAGCAGTACATCACCCTTGGCGCAGGCGTCAAGCTGAACAACTCTGCGACCTGGAAGTTGGGATGGCAACTACTCAACACCCAGAACGTCGGTGGTGGCTTCGGCGCAGCGGTTCCTGGAACCAACGCTACCGTCGTGACCTCGTCTGTCTCTATCAAGTTCTAAGCAAAAGGTGGGAGAGTTCTTTCTCCTACCCAATGTCTTAAAACAAGAAAGCCCCTCTCTCCTTATGGAAAGAGGGGCTTTTCTCTTTTACTGTTGGCTCTTCCCTAGGAAGGATAGGCAGAATGGGGACTGAAAACATAACCGTCACCACTCAAGTCTCTCTCATGGAGAGCGTCAGATTAACCTCTCGATAGAATGCTTTCTCCCAAATTGGGAGAGGGATGCCCAAAGGGCAGGGTGAAGGCTGAGTCATTATACATAATCGACGCCATGACTTCCATACCCCGCCTCATTATTTCAAGTGTCGCACGTTTTGAGGTTGGAATAAGAACACCTGCGTAATGTGAGTGCTAATCTCCCCCTCCCCCTCCACTATCTCCTCCGCCGCCGCTATCTCCTCCTCCAAACCCTCCAGAATCAAAGCTACCGGCATCAAAACTACTTCCAGAATAGGAGTCGGAGATACTGTCCGCCGCGATCTGGGTAATGTCCACAAACGCAAAGCCAGAACCATTGTCGGCAGGAGAGTTCGAGCCAGAATCGTCTGTGTTTAGGAGACCCTCTGGCACATCAAAGTTGGGAATGAACCCATCACCACCAAAAGCAAGCTCCTCTTGCCCCCCTCCTGTCGCTCTCAAAAGGTAGTCAGGAGAGTCAATATAGGCTCCTGCAGGACGAAGCAGAAGGTTCGACGAATCTCCCGGCATCTGAGAGGCACGCAGGAGAGTCGAGTGCGCCTGTTCCTCCATCAGTCGCTTTTGAAGGGTGGGCAGAATGCGAATGGCGGCATCGCGGATGCGTTGCGTTTTGCCCCGCTTGGAGAGTCTCTCGACTATGGGAACAGCACGCCCGTCTCCCATTCTGTCCAGTGTATTCAGAATCTCCAAAGAGAGTATTTCGTCCGCTTGGTGCAACACAACACAGATGGAAGGAATCAGATTCGCCTCTGTGCGTAGGTAGTGTGCCGGCGTGAGAGAGTGAAGGGCTTTGGGGAGGGCATGACGTGCTGCGCTTCGCACGTACTTATCAAAGGAGCCACGGCGTCCATACATCACATTGCTCACCGCCATTGCCAGTGGCGTTACCGTTTCTGGCAGTGCAATGAAGCCCAATGTCTCCACTGTAGTGCGGCGCAGGCGATTGAGCCGTCCATCTGCCCAAAGACTCACCCCAAGCCAAGTGAAAGGTAACGAAAACAGAAAGGTGAGTATCAAGAGAGCCATTAAGGCTACTCCCACAAGCGGAGCTGACTTCAGAAAAAGAAGCCCCGTAATCGCCAGAGCAATCCCAGTATTCCAAGCGAATACGAGCTTCGCGAAATCGGGGAGTTTGGACAGCAGTGCCATTTTGGAGAGGCTAGCAACCGCCTTCTTCTGTTGGGCTAAAGTTTGCGGTATCCTCCCCAATGCCCACGCCACAAGGTCGTGTTGTCTCCATTGAGTCGCGTGAATATCTTGTAAAGAGTCGCAGAGAGTGGAGTGGTTCTCCTCTGAGAGCGGCACTTGAGGGCGATAGAGAAAGTCTGTCACAATGGCACGGATGTGGAGGCTCTTCAAGCGGGTAGCTTGCTGAAGCCTATCACTCTTTTCTATTTCGGACAGAGAGGTTGGAGATACACTTGGTGATAGCTCAGGAACTGTGGGACTCAGGTTTTCTTCCATACTCTGGTGCTCTTTTCATTTTCAAGGGGTGACATGAAGCGTTGTCTCGCGCTCATAGTGGGCGAAGCCTGGCGCAGAACCGCGCGGTTTCCGCACATACTTTCTCAATGTGTAGTCTACAGGAACAATCGAGGCGTGCTTATCGCTACTATGCCGGGCGCACAAAAGCGCGGCGGCTTCTATCGCGGTGCGCGGAACGGCATCAGGACGGTTCCCCGTCCGTAAAACGACATGGGCACTGGAGGAGGCGCGAACGTGGAACCAGAGATCATTGGGAGAGGCAAGGCGCGTTAAGAGAAAGTCGTTTGCCGTTGCGGTCTCGCCCATCAGCATCTCATAACCCTGTGGGGTCTGTATTCTTCGGATTTTGTGCCCTTGAAACTCATTGACAGCCTTGCGCCCATGCGTCTCCTGTTCCGTCTCTTCCGGCAGGAGTCGTTGCTCTCGAAGCCGTTTGTGCAAGGCTTTGAGTTTGGCGGTATTATGCTCCTCCTCAGACGCCTCCCACCCCTCCAGTTGAAGCAACGCCTCTTGCAGTTGTCCCAGAGGCTGTAAGACCCGCCCTTTCTGTTCCTCAACGACATCGGCTCCCTCTCGCGCCGTGCGTGATTTCTCAAACCAGAGTGCCGCGTTCTCTTGTGCCGAGAGGGTAGTGTCTAGGGAGATTTTGCGCTCGGGGTAGGTTGGGTCAAAGTAGTCTTGCACCACCACCTCCGAATCGCCGGGCTGAATATTCCAGAGGTGAGAGATGATCAACTCCCCTATCTGTTGATACTTCTCGGCGTGCTTGGAGTTCTCTTGCAGATGTTGAAATGTCTCCCACTGCCGTTCCAATCGCTGGATCGCCCGTTGGATTTGCCCTCGTAAAGTACTCGCTTCCTCCCGGAAGTGAGACTCTTTGACAATATCCCTATAGGCAAAATCGAGGGCAAGATTGAGGCTTCGTGCCACCTGCTGAATCTCATCAGGAAAGAGGACAGAGGGGAAAGGATAGGTCGCAGGGGAAGCTGATGGAGGCAGGATCAGAACAGGCTGAAATTCTTCTCGCGCCGTCGCGTCAAAAATCTCAAGAGCGTTCTGTCGTAAAGAGGAAACGCTGTCTTGCCCCTCACACATGGTGCGAGTTGCGATCTCTTTGGTGAGAAAAGGGGAAAGCCCCATAAACCGCTTCAGCAGTCTCTCCGCCAAGCCCTCAATAGAGTCTGTGGGGTCTGTCTCTAACTCCTGTAAGAACGCCTCCCAATGGGTTGCATTCCGTGGATCGTAGGGATTACTCTGCTTGGGGGGAGAGAGGTAGACAGCACCGGGCAAAATCTCTCGGAAGCGGTTTAGGCGTTCGGGAATTCGCTTAATGGCATCAATGATTTTGCCATTTTCACGCACCAAAATCAGGTTGCTATGCTTGCCCATAAACTCGCCCACGAGTGTGACGGTTGTCGGTTCCCCCTCCGCATCACGGGAGAGAACTACTATCTCGACAATGCGATCAAAATCCCTCTGCCGGATAGATTGTACAAAACCGTTTTCCAAATAGCGACGCAAGACCATACAAAAATTGGGAGGAGTGGGCGGGTTTGGAGAGCGAGCGGAGACAAGATGCAAACGGGCATAACGGGCATCCACAGAGGCGAGAAGCCAATAGGTCTGCCCTTGATTCCGAACGCTCATCTGTATCTCTGTCGGGTCGGGTTGACGCACCTCTTGAATCTGCCCCCCAACAAGGCAGGCACGTAGCTCAGATACCACCGCACAGAGGGTGAGGCTATCGTAGGGCACTCTCAAATTCGAAGTTTTGGGTTTACTTTGCATAGCACTCTTGTTTCGTTTTGCTCCTGCCTCTTGGTAAAGAGAGGTTCGCCCCGTAGGAGCCTAACGGCGTTGCGGTTGTAACACGGTGATATGCCAATCCAGAAACGCCTCTTTCTGTGGCTTAATGAGAACCGTCACGTTCGGCGTTCCAGAGCCTATGCGAGTCACCCCGTTGGCATCCACTTCGACGTGCTTCTGCTCCTCCTCACAAAACTTGAAGCCCATTCCATAGGCAACAGCCATAGGATCAAAGAGCGTAGGAACTCCATTCCCCCAAAGGTTGGTTAGAGCCGCCAAAGCATCCGTGAGAGGTATTCCGAAAGCGAAGAGTCGCTTCTGCCGTTCTGCATCGAACTGAAGCATGGTGGTCGCCTCCAAGCCTGCCATCACCAACGGAACCCCACTCTGATAGACTATTTTAGCGGCAGGAGGATCGCACCGAATATTCCACTCTGCAACGGGCGGAGGCGCGTTATTATAGCCCACATAGGCGGCTCCTCCCATAATAACAATGCGCTTGATTTTGCTCTTCACTTCAGGGTATTGAGTCAGAAGATCGCCTATATTCGTGAGGGGTCCAACGGCGATGAGAGTCACCTCACCGGGATTCCGCTCAACGGTTTCTTTCAGAAAAGAGACGGCACTCTGCTTCTTCAGGCTCTTGGACTGAAAGTCACGCGCCCACTCATATTGGCGGCGTATCTTAGCCTCCCCCACTCTTCCCGCAAAAACGGGAACATCCCCTCGCCCTATCACCTTCAAAAACTTCGCCGCAAGTTGCGCCCGTTTTGTGGTCTCTCCAAACGCCGTAGTCACCCCCAACAGGCGCACCTGCTTTTGGGTGGCGACGAGTGCTAGGGCATAGATGTCGTCGATGTCGTCTCCAACATCGGTATCCAAGACGATTTTTTGCGGAGGGGTCTCCATTGTGGGCGTCGTTTGCCCAAGCATCAGTGCCATGATTCCAAGCAGGGATAGTAGCATCTCTCTCTCGCTTCCTTATCGTAGAGTTTTCTGCACAGAGTGCCTTTGTATATTCTAATTATACCAGTAGAGACAAAAAAAGGGACTTCTCTTTAGGAGAAGCCCCTCTTAGCATCAAGGCTCTAACACACAGAAAACACTATTGGACGTCCGCTCCGCCGCCTTTACCCTTTTGGCTTTCGCCCAGCTTCTTTTGGGGACCATCATAGTAATTAGCGTCTTTCGGTTTTTCGGCTTTTCCACCGCAACCAGCAAACGCAACCACCGCGATAATACCACCGAGCAACGCACGAAGCGTCCATTTGACAACGTTTGGTCTCTGTGAAGAGTACATCCTAGCGATCTCCGGTGTGATAACGCATATAGACAACACCACTGGCATCGGTGTCGTGGTAGCGTTGAGAGTTGCCGATGATGTACTTGGAGTGACCATCGATGAAGCAGAAGTTTCCACCGCTCTCACCCTTGTGCATATAGCGTGCTTCGCAACCGAGAGCGGTTCCGATGCGGTCTACATGGGTTACGAAAACGGTGAGCGCGTCGCCGATATTCGCAGTACGAGCAGACTCAGCGATGCTTGCCAAAGTACGAGCCTGGAAGTGGTAGGTTCCGTCACTAATCCAACCGGAGCCGGGGAAGTCATAATAGGGATCGGCATCTGTACCGGAACCACCGCGCAATGCAAACGCGATTCCGTAGTGAGAGACGATACCGGGTCCAGCACCAAAGTCAGGTGCACTAGACTTGGGAGGAATGTATCCAGCACGACCACTGCCAATGCTTCCATCGCCATCACAATCCGCTTGGTCCATCGCCTTTCCAACTTTGTCTTGGCTCCAGGATGGGCAGAACATCAGATTGTAGTTCTTGATGTAGGGTTGTAGGGTGTTTGCCCAAATGGTGGGGAGTGCTAGCAATGCCGTGTTACACGGTGCTATATTGGCAGAAGCGTCTCGGGAAACGGTGGGGCAAGCTCTCCAAGGCACAATGGTTTCATCGTAGTCTTGAGCGTACATGAGTTGTGCAGTGGCGATTTGCTTGGTATTGCTCAAACAAGCTACGCTTCGTGCCGCTTCACGCGCTTGGGCAAATACGGGGAAGAGAATGGCTGCCAAGATCGCGATGATAGCGATTACGACGAGCAACTCAATAAGGGTAAAACCCTGTTTTCGATACATGAGACCCTCCTTCAAAATAAATCCCTCATGGGGATAATAAGAAAAGGTAGCGTTGTGCTACAGGTTGGTGTTCTAGCCTCCGAGCTTGGCTCAAAGGACTAAAACACAACTGGGCGCGTTCCAGAATAGAGGACACCCAGAAAATGCAATGGAACGCCTAATAATAATTGACGCTTCCATTCTATTGACGTTTAGACAAAATGGGTTGAGCATCTAGCCTTAATCGACCAAATGCCCTAACCATGGGGTAAAGTTCTTTTCCACCAAGAAAGGAACCTAACCCAATGGATTCTAGCACACTTTCTGCGTTTCGTGCAGAGTTGTACGCCT
>CAMCUQ010000106.1 GCA_945878775.1 Chthonomonas calidirosea | reverse complement strand
CGATGGCGGTTCTTTCCAGTCTATTTGCAACTTGGCATTTACGCGGTGAGGAGTGTTTGGAGGAGTGCTTGAAGATGCTGACACAGGCGCAGAAAAGTTCCTTGCCTCACTCTGCCTAAATTCCACTCCCACAACTGTGAACTCTTACATCGAAATAGGTAGTTGTGCCTATAGGAAGCCCAAGTAAAGAGTCGGCAACACGGCAGGCAGCCTCATAGGGAAGCAAGAACGAGATATGCCCCGGGGCGTCACCCTCTACGGGCATATAGACCCCCACTGTTTCGTTTTCCATTCCCCCCGTGAGTTGGACAAACTCGTCTAGGCGCATGATCCCAACATGGGGTACAGACATATTGACCATGCGATCTAGCATCGTCGCGAATGATGTCATCGCATGACCTGCACCAATATTCCCAACCTCTTTGAGCGCATCCAGACGGACAGCGTCAAGTGTCATGGTCATTGTCATATTGAATAGGACTCCCTTGGAAATTCAAACGAGATTATCGGGCAGTTTTTGCAAACCTTCAGCGTTGACACTGTAAACTTAACGGGGCAAGGCAAAACCCCGTATATATACATATAGAGGAGGGGCATTTTGCGCGGGAAACGATAAACTTTTTGTGCAGGAAGATTATACAAAAACCGATAATTGTACCAGTATTCTCACTTGTGCGCCAACATACGCTTTGCAGGAGGCTTTGTCCATGAGCATTAGCCCTTCTCTTCAGCAGGGAACTGCGTCTCTTTCCGCCGAGACTATTTGGAACCATACCGGAACGCTCTACTATGAGCGGAAAACACGCCCTTTCGCCTTCACCAATTTTCTGGGGAAGAATTACCCGACGCTGAGTCCTGAACTCATGAGCTTGGCGCTTCGGATTCAGCCCTCGGAGCGTGTGCGCGAGATAATGAGCGTGACGGAATTGGGGCAAGAGTCCTGTGATGTCGCGGTATGGTCTCAGGGTTTGGCGCGGGTACAAGACCCAGAACACGCCTGTCTTGAACTGATGCGCTCTGCAAAGCGAGGCTTTATTGAAACCCCTTCTCCTCTTGCCGAGTATCTGGGGGGAGACCCGGCGAATCAGTGGCTGGTTTGGGTGGAGCAGAATGGGGATTCTGAGCCAGTTCTTGTCTTTCGGCGCAAGCCTTTTGCACGTTCCATCTTTCGCCATGTTCTGCGAGGAAGGTGGCAAAACGAGGTCGAATTTCGGTTTTCTTGGGAGTATCTGCATAGAAATGTGACGCATACCCAATTTGAGTGGGAGGGTGCTTTTGCGTTTCGGGTCGAAGAGGACGCGGAAGGGTACCATTCTGAGGAGCCAGAGCAATTTGGAGAAGCCTATCTGGATCGTGCTATTCAGGGCTTGCGCTTTGGGAATGTGCCCCCTGAGAGGCTTCTTGCCGATGCACATGCCGCTTGTCAGGCGTTGCCAGAGAGCGCTATCGCACAGAACACGCTTGGATGTGTCCTATGGCTTCTGAATCGCACCACAGAGGCGAATGCTCATTTTCGGGAGGCTTTGCGCCTTGCTCCAACCCATGAGGGGTATCGCCAGAACACACGCTTTTTGCCCAACAGCAAGCCAAACCTGCATTTGGAGCTTTTGCCTGGTATGCGCGAGGACGGGGAGGACATTGCCGAGAACTTTGGGGGCAAGGTCTACTATGCCTTTGTGGGCTATGATGATCGCTTGGCGCGAGATATGGGCATTCAGCCCAAAGACAGGGTTTTGGATGTGGGTGGTGGTCAGCGTCCGTTGAAGCGTGCTGATGTGAGTATCGACTTCGATGTTTTTGAAGGAGTACACCGACAAGGGCAGACGATTAGCCGTGATAAGCCCCTTGTCTGTGGCGATGTGCAACATCTCCCTTTCCGAGATAAGGCGTTTGATGTCGCTTGTTGCCGTATGGTTCTCGAACACGTTCTTGATCCCGCCTTGGCTTGTATGGAGCTACAACGTGTTGCCAAACGGGGATTTTTGGAGACCCCAAATACCTTTTGGGAGTGCTTCTATGGACACCCCACACACCGCTGGCTTATCGAGTGGGAGGCAGCGACCCGCACGCTTGTTTTTAAGCGCAAACCCTTTGACCGGATTCCTTTTTTCAGCGCGATAGTCCCTTATCTCTACACACAGAGAGACATACAGCGTGCCTTTGAGGTCACATTCCGCAATATTACCACGACCCAGATTCATTGGGACGAGGAGAACCCTTTTCAAGTGCGTGTGGAGGACAGTGCCGAGGCTTCTTATGACTATATGGGGCGCACGGACGACGCGACGCGAGGGAGTGTGAACTATGCCCGTGATCTCTTCTCTGCGGGCTTGGCTCCTGTGGCGGTGGCAGAGTCGGAAGATGCGGTACGGATGGCTCCCACTGCTGCCCTCAAAGAGGAGGCGATTCGGCTTCGTTTGGAGATCGCCCTAACGATGGGGGATGCACCCAAAGTAAACGAGATGCGCGCAAAACTGTGTGAACTCGTTACGGGGGTTTCTGCGCCGAGTATTGTCTCTCAAGCTGCACCCAATACTGCGCCTGTCCTCTGGTCGGCGCCGCTCTTAGACCCCAGTGGCTATGCGGATGAGGCACGCCATTTTCTTTTTGCTCTGCACTCGGTGGGGGCAACCATCGCGGCACGAGAGTTGCGGTGGAGCAACAAAATGGCGGTACTGACCCGCGAACGCGAACAGATGCTTCAGGGGATGCTTCAGAACGCAACCCAAGCCTCTCCAGTTCGGATATGGCACATTCTTGCCCCCCTCTTTCAACGAGACCCCTCGGCACGACTCAATATTGGGCGCACTATGTTTGAGACAGATCGTCTCCCCGCAGGGTGGGTGGATTCCTGTAACCAGATGGATGCGATCTGGGTTCCTGCCGAGTTCAATCGCCAAACCTTTGCGTTTGCAGGAGTCTCGCCCGATAAATTGCGCGTCGTTCCGGGAACGATCGATCTCACCCCATATAACCCAAACTGTGCCCCGCTCCGAATCGAAGATGCACGCGGATATAACTTTCTTTCCCTCTTCGATTGGACGCTGCGGAAGGGGTGGGATGTGCTGATACGCGCCTTTGTGGAGGAGTTTACTCCTGAAGAGGATGTGGCTCTTATCATCAAGACGCACTCCTCCATGGGCTATACGACTCAGCAGATAGTTGAGCAAGTCTCGCAGTATATCACCGAAGAGATGCACGCCGATCTGAACCGCATCCCTCTCATCATATTCCAAGACACCACTGTCCCCGATGAAAGAATGCCCAATCTGTACCGTGCCGCAAATTGCTTTGTTTTGCCGACACGGGGTGAGGGCTGGGGGCGTCCCTTTATGGAGGCGATGGCGATGGGACTCCCCGTCATTGGGACGGCATGGAGCGGACAGACCGCCTTTATGAACCACGAAAATAGTTTTCCATTAGACTATACGCTCGTCGATGTTCCTGAAGCGGGTTGGCGTGAGACAGCGACTTTTCAAGGACACCGTTGGGCAGAACCCTCTCCCAGTCATCTGCGTCATCAGATGCGCCATGTTTTTGAGAACCGGTCTTTGGGAGAACTTGTAGGACAACGCGCTCGAACACATCTGGAACAGAACTTCACCTATCGCCATGTCGCTCGTATTTTGTTACAAGAGTTTGAGCGTTTGGGAGTTCGGTTTTAGGAGTAGATGCCATGCGGGTTCTCGTAGGACACACAAGCCGTATTCCAGAGTTAATAGAGAATCGTCCTCTGCCAGGCAGAGAGAACCGTGGAGATGAATACC
This sequence comes from Chthonomonas calidirosea, assembly GCA_945878775.1. GTDB lineage: Bacteria > Armatimonadota > Chthonomonadetes > Chthonomonadales > Chthonomonadaceae > CAIJLM01. The sequence goes on along the minus strand of CAMCUQ010000106.1, from coordinate 4,890 downwards.
TCTCCTTTGGCTTCTCAAATCCGAAGTTGCCCTATCATAAAGGGATGACTTGGAGCGAGGTGTGTGGGCTTTGCCCTGCCGGTTGGAAGCCCGATGTCTATCTTCACTGGAGCCCCGAATATAACCCCGTTCCCCGTGGTATTGAGGCGGCAGATTGCCTCACTGTGGGGGTTTTTGGGGACTGGAATCTAGGAGGGCAGGCGATTCAGGCGGTCGGCTCCTCTTTTGATCTCCTTGTTGCCGACACTATTGGCGCGGAGCATTTGAGAAACTTGGGCTTCCCCAATGTAATACCTGCCCTACTTTGGGCATATGATCCTGAATTGCACCGCTGCCTGCCCTCTTCAAATCGAGACATAGATGTTTTGATGATCGGAAACTTCAACCATGCGGTACAACAGGAGCGTTCTCTCTGGTTGGCACGAGTGGCACGTTTGGCAGAGATGCATAAAGTTGTTTTGACGAGTGGAGTGTATGGTGAGGATTACGTTCGGATGATGAACCGCGCGAAGATCGTCTTCAACCGTAGCATTCGAGGCGAGATGAATATGAGGGCATATGAGGCTCCTGCCTGTGGTGCTCTCCTTTTTTATGAGCGAGAGAACGGGGAGATCGGGCAGGTTTTGCGTGACCGAGAAGATTGCGTTCTCTATGGCGAGGACGATCTAGAAGCCCTGCTTGAGACCTATCTTGCCCCAGAGAACCGCACGGAGCGAGAGCGCATCAGCAAAAACGGCGCACAAAAAATCGCTCAGCACTCCTATGGACGCCATTTTGCGAGCCTTCTCACGCGTATTGAACCCCATTTGCACAGCCGAGTGACACGGGCAAAAAACTCCAATGGTATCGCTCAGCAATGGATTACCACATTCGAGCCGGCTTTGATTCAAGAGTGGGAACACCTACACCATGACCTCATGAGCAGTGCGACGCCTCCCAAAGAGCAGGCGCAGGCGTGGGGGCTACAAGGGACAAGACTCGCGATGGAGGCTTGGCTACTGCCTGCCTGTTCACAACGAGAACAACTATTATGCGCGGCATTCAGGTGTTTCCAGTTGGCTTTAGAGCAACACCCTGCACACACCCTGCTACGTAGCAATCTTGGCTACACGGCAATGTTACTCGGCGATAGAGAGGGCGCGAAGAGTGCCTTCATGCGGTGCTTGGATGAATTGGGGCAGGGGACTTTTGACGCTGACTTGTGGGAGGCGGTTCTTTTTCCTCGTCTGTACGATTATGGCTTGGTGCAAATGGAGCGGGCGCGTGTTCTGGGCGCACCCTACACTACTCAGGGGGAGAGTGAATTACGCCGACTGCTTCACTCTCGCATTGCGATCACTCTTTCCGAACTGACATTTCAGGAGACAGAATTCTCCTGTTCTTTGGAATACGCACGCCTTGCATTATTGGATACGCCAGAAAATCCGGTGGTTCACTCTCGTATCGCTATCGCCTCCCGTGCTATAGGTAAGTTTGAAGAGGCTTTAGCTCACTATCATCGACTCCTAGAGCTTGCACCATTTGAAATGAAAGCATGGGAAGATTGCGCTCAGCTGCTCCTCGACCTGGGGCGTTTTGGAGAGGCAGTCTCTCTCTTAGAGAACCTGCTTGCTATGCTGAAAGGCTCTCCCTACTATGCCACGAACCGCTCTTGGGCAGAGAAGCTACGCCAACAGGCGCAACAGATGAGGACACTGCCTCAACCTTTGCGCGATCTCTCTTGTCTTCTCGCTTTTCCCGATTGGGATGAAGACGCAGATTGGCAGGAGATCATTGGGCATTTTGCACACCTGCACCGCGCAAGCGACCCAGCGTTGCTTCTGCTTCGTGCCGATCCGACGACTCACGCCAACTCCGCGCACATTCTTCAGCAGATTCACCAATACCTCACGGAGACGCTCAAGCTCTCTCCGACAAACCTGCCACGAATTACCCTGTTGAACTCTGTTCTGAATTCCGACGATCTATGGAAAGTATTCCACATTGCTAATACCTGTCTCGTCACACGCGAACTGCCTCCTCTGCACCTTCAATTGGCGCAGGCTCTGGGAGTGGAGCTTCAGCCTGTTGGGAAGATGCAGGCGGAAGTGGTTATTTCGAGATAACAATGCACCTGTAACTGTTCAATCTTGTGGGTTTAACCCCATCCCAACCCTTCCCCTTCACTAAGAGGGTGAAGGTACAATACTCGGTTTTTGGTAGCTACTCAGCCCTCTCCCGATTCGGGAGAAGTACCCTCTATTGAGAGGCGAACCTGACTCTCTCCACGCGAGAGAACTGAGGAGTTACGCTTTTTTGCAAAACATTGGATCGCTGTCAACGCCCGTCATGGAGGAAGACGATGCCCATTAAAGTCGCCACGGATCGCAAAGGACTGCTCTGGCACGGCTCTTTTTTCGTTCACCATAGTCTTGCGCTGGTCAATCGAGAGACCACGCTTGCGTTACTAAACAACCCGACGTTTCAGAGCCGGTTCGATTTGGGCATCTTGCCCTATGAGCCAGATAACTTTGATCCGAACGATTCGCCCCGCTACGCGCCTTTGATCGAGCGCAACAATCGGCGTCCTGAGAATCTTAGTCTCACAGTACGCCACCGTTGGCCCCCAGACTTTTCTGCGCCGGAGAGTGGACAATTGATCATGGCACAGCCCTGGGAATTTGGCTCGATCCCTGTTCAGTGGGTCAAGGAGATTCGAGAGCATGTTGCCGAAGTATGGGCGTGTTCTGAGTTTGTGAGGCAAGGCTATATCCAGAGTGGCGTGCCGGCAGAGAAGGTCGCCATGGTTCCTTTGGGGATCGATCCAACGCGTTTTAATCCCCACATTACCCCGTATGACTTCAGCAAGAACGTCTACACGCGGCATATCAAGCAGGATACCTTCACTTTTCTCTTTGTGGGAGGCACGATAGCGCGTAAGGGAATCGATGTCCTTTTGGATGCTTATGACCGTGCCTTTAGTGCGAGAGATAATGTTACGCTGATCATCAAAGATTTTGGTACGAACTCCTTCTATGCCAACCAAGGTATGGGGGTGTTGATAAAGGCGCTTCAGGCGAAGCCGGGGGGAGCCAATATCGTCTACTTGTCGGAGGATATGACAGAAGGAGAGATCGCCTCTCTCTATGCCGCCTGTGATTGCCTTGTGCATCCCTATCGTGGAGAGGGGTACGGTTTGCCGATTGCGGAGGCGATGGCGTGTGGGAAGCCAACGGTCGTTACCAATTTCGGTGCGGCACTCGACTTTGCAAATGCGGAGAACTCTTATCTCGTCTCTGCAAGGGTGCAAAACCTTGCAGAGAAGCGCATCGGGGATATGGAGACAGTGGGTTACCCCTATTGGGCGGAGCCGGATCGTGATTCACTGATCGCGCAGCTACAGCATGTCTTTACTCACCGAGAAGAGGCGATAGCGAAGGGCGCACGCGCCGCAAGCGATATGCACACGTTGCATACTTGGGATAGAGCGGCGAATGTGGCTTTGGAACGCTTGATGTGGCTTGCCGATAATCCCGTTGGTCTCACCTCCTTTGCTTTGCCCATGGGGCTTGGCAACCTCGGCATTGGGATCAAAATCTACACACCAGAGGACGATTACGAACCACGCAAGCAGAGCGCACTTGCTGAGACTCGATTGGCACATTGGCAGGTGGCGTGTGAGCAACTGGAAGCCTGTCTGAAAGAGCGTCCCGATGATTGGGACGTGATAAATGCGCTGGGTGTGGCGTGCTTCCGCATGGGAGCCTTGGAGCGGGCAGAGGAGCTATTCGTAAAAGGGATCGACTACTCTCCACGTGCGCGGGATTTCCACCACAATATGGCGTTTCTCTTGTTGGCTCAGCAGGAGCCAGTTCGTGCGTTAGAACACGCTTTGCAGGCTCTGGAGGCGACTCCCGACAACCCTGATATTCTCCGAACAGTGGAACGCGCACGAGAGGGTGTGCTTCAGTTGGCACGGAAAATCCTGCGTCGCTATCCAGAAAACCAACACAAGAAGGCGAAGCAAGACACCCTCTATCGTGACCTGATGATGCGTTACCAACAGGCAAAAGAGGTTATGGTGATCGAGAAGCCACTCGCGGAGGTTATCGCGAATGTGCGCCAGAAGAGTCAAAAAGGACAAAAACCGCGCATCTCTCTCTGTATGATCGTGAAGAACGAAGAGCGATTTCTTCAGGGCTGTTTGGAGAGTTGTAAAGAGGTGGTCGATGAGATGATCATTGTGGATACCGGCTCTACAGACCGCACGGTTGAAATTGCCGAGTCGTTTGGGGCAAAGGTGGTGCATCACGCCTGGAACGATGATTTTTCGGAGGCACGCAATGTCTCACTTGCCTACGCAACAGGGGATTGGGCATTGTGGCTCGATGCCGATGAGGAGATCGCACCGGAGAGTAGAGTTGCATACCGTAATGCGGTCGATACCGCGCCTGCCGAAATAGGAGCCTACATGGTGATGTTTCGGAACTGGCTCACCACACCAGATCGCAATGGGGGCGGGGAGATGGCAGTTCACCACGCTTGCCGGCTCTTCCGTCGTGTGCCTGGTGTGAAGTTTGAGGGGCGCATCCATGAGCAGAACCTTCGCTCTGTGCAAGCTCTTGGGTTTAGCTACCTCAAGCGCGACGACCTTATTTTGGATCACTACGGCTATTCGGGGGAGATCATGTCCTCGCGCAATAAGCATGAGCGTTTTATTCGTATGTTGCACCGTGAGGTAGACGAATGCCCGGATGAGGGTTTCCGCCACTTCCACCTGTTCAATTTAGGGAACGCCTACTTTACGGCAAACGATATGGAAAACACTGTGAAGTATCTCTCGCTTGCCGCCGAGAAGCCCGACCCTACCGAGGAGTTTACCCGTTCTCTCTTTACTTTAGTTTCCGGTAA
>CAMCUQ010000105.1 GCA_945878775.1 Chthonomonas calidirosea | reverse complement strand
TGGGCGCGGACTCCTCTCCTCTGCCGAGCGTAAAGACAAAGTGCTTTCACTCTGGCTGAAAGCCTCCGATGACGTGGCAGACGCGATCATGAAGGGAATCGATCAATACAACCCGATCTATATCATTACCGATAGTGGAGCGCGTGGTTCTAAGAAGCAGGTCTCCCAACTTTCGGGAATGCGGGGCTTGATGACAAACCCAGATGGAAACCTGATTGAAGACCTTCCGATCAAGTCAAACTTCCATGAAGGGCTGAACGTTCTTGAGTTCTTTATCTCCACCCACGGCGCACGCAAAGGTATGGCAGACACCGCGCTCCGCACCGCAGACGCGGGCTATCTAACCCGCCGGCTTGTGGATGTAGCGCAAGACGTGATCATTCGTGACCGCGATTGTGGAACCAGTCAAGGTGTCTGGCTCCAAGAGATTTTGGAAAGCGGCGATATGCTCGAAAAGCTCAGTGAGCGTGCCAGAGGTCGCTACACTGTTGAGGAGATACTGAACCCCGTCACAGGGGACGTGCTTGTCTCTTCCAATTCCGAGATCAGTGATGCTGTAGCCCGCCAACTGAACATCTTCCGAATCACGCTTGATGACATTGTGGATCAAAACACGGGTGAAGTGCTCTTGCGGAGTGGACAAGGCATCACAGAAGCAACAGCACAAGAGATGCTTGCAAGCGGAGTTCGACGCAGAAATGCGCTAAAGGGACGTCAAGCAGAGTCGCTCTTCGACTTTACCTCCTCGCTTCGCATTCATGTGCGCTCGGTACTCACTTGCGAACTACGACAGGGAGTCTGTGCTCGCTGTTACGGAAGAGACCTTGCCACAGGTCGCCTTGTGGATATCGGCGTCGCCGTCGGTATCATCGCGGCGCAGTCCATTGGAGAGCCTGGAACACAGCTGACCATGCGTACCTTCCACACGGGAGGAGTTGCAGGAAAGTACCTCACAGGCGTCGCAAACGTGAAACAGAAGCGACAAAGTGCGCTTCGCGAGTTGCACGACGATATCAAGCGAGGACTCGTCGATTTTGGAGAGGCAGAAGGCTCCGAACGTGAGAAGGTTCGCTCCATCCAAAGCGTCCTAAAAGTGCTTGAAGATCAGGTCAATGGTCTGCTTCGTGTTGTAGAGCTTTTCGAGGCTCGAAAACCGAAGGGGCAAGCGATTGTGACAGAGCATGCAGGAATTATCGACGCGATTGAGATGAAGGGGCTTCGTAACGTTATCATCTTCTCCCCCCTCACACTCACGGACGCGCTCCTTCAGCAGGGGCTAGGGAACGACGCCGTGACAGCCGAGAACATACTCGATGATAGCGGTGAGGTAATCGTGAAAGCCGGAGACCACATCAAGGACACCGACCTTCGCAAAATCTCAAAATCCTCGACCCGCAGTATCAGACTACGGCGCACCTACCTTGTCCCCTACCGTGGAGACCTTGAGGTAGAGCAAGAGCAGATAGTAGAGCCCGGAGATCGCCTCACTGAGGGTCCCCTCGATCCGCAAAAAGTTCTCGAATTGCAGGGTATTCGTGGCGTTCAAGAGTATCTCGTCCGAGAGATTCAAAGCGTCTACTTGAGCCATGGCGGCGTCGATATTAACGACAAACATATCGAAGTTATTGTGCGGCAGATGCTCCGCAAACGCAAAGTTCGGAACCCCGGCGATAGCCGCTTCCTACCCGGTCAGGTCGTGGACAAATTCGTATTTGAAGACGAAAACACCCGCGTCCGAAACGGCAACGGCACAGAGGCGACCGCAGACTGGGTTCTGCTAGGAATCACCGAAGCCTCCCTGGCAACGGAAAGCTTCCTCTCCGCCGCGTCGTTCCAAAAGACCACGCGCGTCCTAACGGAAGCCGCTGTCCGTGGCAAGCGTGACGAACTGCTTGGCTTGAAAGAGAACGTCATCATCGGACGACTCATTCCGGCAGGTACAGGGCTTCCCTACTACCGCAGTCTCGAACTGGCAGCACCCGATGGCAGTCCCCTCATTGTGGAGCCTGTCAAGCGGACGCCAGAGGAAGAGAAGGCTCTGGAGATTCCAGAGAGCATTCTGCCCGGACCCGCGAAGCATGAACCAGAAGACCTCTTGCCTTTGGGCGAATTGATGGAAGAGCCTCTGGACAGCGACGAGGACGATGGGGACGACGACATCGCAATCGATATGAGCCAGTTCCTCGCAAAATTCGACAGCCTTGCCGAAGAGGATATTGCGCTTCTGGAGGCAGAAGGCGACGATGCTGTAGAAGCAGCAGAGTAGACTTCCATCAACATGTGACGCCTCGCAGGAATGGGCTATGGAGAGAGGTTCTCTCCATAGCCCATTCTTTATATTGGTAGCAGAAACCAAAAACCTCTGCCTACCTAGAACCTAACCAGGACAGGACTTGCATCGACGCCGGATTAGGTTTGCAAAAGCAGAAACGCCTGTGGTATACTACTCGTATCTTTATGAGGATGTAGAAAGGGAGACAGAGGTGGCAAACTCACCGGCGAACGAACCTCAACAATGGGTGCATCTGAATGGCGTGCTGACGCCAAAAGCAGAAGCGCATCTCTCCATTTATGATCATGGTTTTCTCTATGGCGATGGAGCCTTCGAGGGAATTCGTGTCTATAATGGGAACATTTTTCGTCTCCATGAGCATCTGGCGCGCCTTTACCGCTCGCTAAAAGCCCTCCACTTCGATCTCAATGTCGATATTGAAACCCTAAAACTCCGTATCGTGGAGACCGTTCGTGCCAACCAACATACCACCGGCTATATCCGCCTCAGTGTGTCGCGAGGAGTGGGACTTGGGCTAGACCCAAAGCACCTCAAATCAGACCCCACTGTCGTTATATCCACAGAGCAACTGAGGCTCTATCCACAGGAAATGTATGAAAAGGGGCTAGAGGTCGTTACCGCCTCCACACGAGTCCCACCTGCTGTCTGCATCGACCCACAAGTAAAGTCTTTGGGGCGTTATGTGAACAATATTAACGCCAAAATGGAGGCAAACCGCTTGGGAGCGGGCGAAGCTCTCATGCTGAATATGGAAGGCAATGTTGCAGAAGCGACCGGAGATAACATCTTCCTCGTGAAAAACGGTATCCTCTCTACTCCACCCAGCCACCAAGGTGCTTTGCCCGGCATTACGCGGGGAGCCGTCATGGAGATCGCCAAGGAGCTAAATATCCCCTGCCACGAGTCGGTGATGACCTTGTACGATGTGTATAACGCAGACGAATCTTTCCTGACGGGGACTGCGGCAGAGGTGATTGCTATGGTGCGGTGCGATGGACGGGACATTGGCAATGGGCTACCTGGTAAGATGACCCAGTGCCTCATCAAGGCATTTCGTGAGCGTACCTACCAAGATGGAACGAAAATCTAAGATACCTTTCTGTTCCGCCACAACTTGTGTGCGGAACTTTTCTTCAGAACCCATAATATAAATAAGTAGTCCCCGTTGAAATACGGTTTTGGTGTGCTATTCCCTATGAGGAGCCAGGCAAAATGTGGCAACGATTTACTGAGCGAGCGCGGCGCGTAGTCTTCTTTGCACAAGAAGAGGCGGGTAGATTGGGCGAGAATTATGTCTCCACCGAGCATCTACTCCTCGGTCTTGTACGGGAACATGATAGTGTTGCAGCCCGGATTTTGGATAGAATGGGCGTTTCGCTAGGGCGCATCCGTAGCGAAATTGAGCGATCCGTGACTCGTGGTGATGGGAAGCATGGGCAAGATATGCAACTGACTCCCCGTGCCAAGCGCGTCATCGATCTCGCTTATGATGAGGCACGCCAACTCTCCAATAACTATATTGGAACAGAACACCTCCTACTAGGACTTATTCGTGAAGGAGAGGGTTTGGCAGGTCGAGTTCTAGCGAAGCTCGCCGTCGATCTGGAAAGGACTCGTCGTGAAGTCATGGCTCTGCAAGATAACGATAGTGGTTCTCATGCGCCTCAAAAACAACGCCGAAGCACCACCCCAACACTCGACGAATTCGGAAGAGACTACACCGAATTGGCGCGTCAAGAGAAGCTTGACCCCGTCGTAGGACGCACCACAGAGATCGAAAGAGTGGTGCAAATCCTCAGCCGTCGCACCAAGAACAACCCCGTTCTTTTGGGTGAGCCGGGCGTTGGCAAGACCGCTATCGCCGAAGGTTTGGCACAGCGTATTATCTCTGGCGACATTCCTGAAACACTCAAAGACAAACGTATCGTCGCTCTTGATCTCGCTGGCTTGGTTGCAGGAACAAAGTACCGTGGAGAGTTTGAAGAGCGCATGAAGCGCGTCATGGAAGAGGTTCGTAAAGCGCAAGGTGAGGTCATACTCTTCATCGACGAATTACATACCCTTGTGGGTGCCGGAGCCGCAGAAGGCGCAATTGATGCTTCAAACATTATGAAGCCTGCCCTTGCCCGTGGAGAGCTTCAGTGCGTTGGAGCGACCACCAACGACGAATTTCATAAGTATATCGAGCGGGATGCTGCCCTTCAACGCCGTTTTCAACCCGTCAAGGTGAGCGAACCCACCCCCGAAGAGAGTATCGAAATCCTCAAAGGGCTACGAGAGCGTTATGAGACCCATCACCGTGTACGGATTACAGATGATGCGCTCGTTGCCGCAGCACACCTTGCCCACCGCTACATCACGGATCGTTTCTTGCCCGACAAAGCCATTGATCTTATCGATGAAGCGGCAAGCCGTGTTCGTTTGCAATATGCGATGCCCCCGCAAGACCTGCGACAGGCAAAGCAACGCCTCAAAGAGATTCAAAATGAGATAAGTGCGATAGTGAACCATGATCGCTGGAATACAGCAGCCAGTGACCTCCATGAACGCGAAGAGGAGCTAAGACAACTCGTCGAAACACTAGAGCTGGAATGGAATAGCCGACGAGAGAGCATGGCTCGCATCGTAGGAGAAGAGGATATTGCCCAGATCGTGCAAAGCTGGACGGGTATTCCGGTGAAAAGACTGGTTGAGACCGAAAGCCAGAAACTCCTTCGCATGGAGGACGAGCTGCACAAGCGCATTATCGGGCAACATGAGGCGATTGTCGCCGTGAGCAAAGCGGTGCGACGCGCTCGCTCTGGTATGAAAGACCCAAAACGCCCCATGGGAACCTTCCTGTTCTTGGGTCCCACCGGAACGGGCAAAACGGAACTGGCACGCGCATTAGCATCGTTTCTTTTCGATAGCGAGAACAACCTGATCCGTATCGATATGAGCGAATATATGGAGCGATTTGCTGTTTCACGCCTCGTAGGTGCACCTCCCGGATATGTGGGCTACGATGAGGGCGGACAGCTCACCGAATCGGTGCGCCGAAACCCCTACTCCGTTGTGCTACTGGACGAGATCGAGAAGGCACACCCAGAGGTCTTCAACATTCTACTTCAGATAGCAGAGGATGGACGCCTCACAGATAGTCAGGGGCGTGTCGTCGATTTCAAGAATACCGTTGTCATCATGACAGGAAACATCGGTGCCACATCCATCACTCCCGGACGTGGTATGGGAATTCGCTCCGATAACGAGCGTCGAAGCACAGACGGAGCCAAGGCAATAGAGGCGATGCAACATCGTGTTATGGACGAAGTGAAGAAAACCTTCCGCCCAGAGTTCCTGAACCGCCTCGACGAAGTGATCGTCTTCCATCCCCTCACGCAGGACGAGATTCTTCAGATTGTGGACATTATGATTGCCCGTGTAAACAAGCAGGTGCAATCACAGGGCTTCGTCTTAGAGACCTCTCAAGAGGTGCGGGCATATATCGCAGACGAAGGCTTCGATCCCACCATGGGCGCACGTCCTTTGCGCCGTGCCGTTCAGCGTCTCATAGAAGACCCGTTATCGGAAGAGGTTCTGCGAGGAACATTCCACCCCGGTGACACCCTCCGTGCAGACATGGAAGATGGCAAAATCGCCTTCCGCCGTGCCGAAAGAACCGATGAGGGTTTGCCCAATGAGGATAGCCCTATCGATAATGCAGGCTTGCCCCCATTGGTAGAGCCTACTATTCTTTCTTAATGGGAATGTCGATCTTTATTGCCCTCTCCTTCCAGTGTGGAGGGAGAGGGCTTTGTTTCGCCTAGCAGAGAGCCGCTTAGAGAGGGAAGTCATGAAGTTTGAAGAGGCATTGCAGTATATGGAGGGGCGATTGCGCTTCGGGTGGAAATTGGGAAATGATCGTGTGGAGCGCATATGCGAACAGTTAGGAAACCCCCAATGGACGTATCCCGTCATCCATATTGCAGGAACTAAGGGCAAAGGCTCTACAACAGCCCTGTGTGCCAGTATTTTACGCTCGGCAGGATACAAAGTTGGCTCCTACTTTTCTCCGTATGTCTACGATGTGCGAGAGCGGGTACAGATCGATGGGCAGTATATTCCACGTGAGGCGTTTGGGCAGATGATTGCGGAACTGCGCCCCTACGTAGACGCGTTTGACGATTCAGAGTTGGGTCCCGTCACCGAGTTTGAACTCAAGACCCTCCTCGCTTTCCTGTGGTTTGCCCATGAGAAAGTGGATATTGCCGTCATTGAAGTGGGCTTGGGAGGGCGCCTGGACGCAACGAACATCGTTCGCCCTATCGTCACCGCAATCACAAACATTGGACTAGATCATACGCAGATTCTAGGAGATACTCCTGCGCTGATAGCCGCCGAGAAAGCGGGCATCTTGAAGCAGGGCATTCCCGCTTTTACTGCCTCTGCAAACCGCGAAGCTTTGCAAGTCATTGAGCGGATTGCAGGCGAGCGTTCGGTGCCTCTTGCCTATGTGCGAAAGGGAAATGCCGACACCCCTACAAAAGACCCCAAAGAGGTGTACTGGCAGATTGCCCCCAAAGAGAGTCCCCCTCTTGCGCCTGTCAACATCGCCACAGAACAGCAGGTCTACTCACGCGTGCAGGTGAGCCTCACAGGCGAGTACCAACGCGAGAACGCTGCATTGGCGGTAGCCTTGGCAGAGAAATCAATAGAGCGCATGGGAGGAACATTGAGTTCCAAGGCGGTTTCACAGGGGCTTGCCCAAATTCGCTTGCCTGGAAGATTCGAGGTACTTGCCCTCCCCAATAACATCACAGTGGTACTAGATGGAGCGCACAATGGAATGGCGGCAGAAGCCCTTGCAGGGGCTTTAGAAGCCTTTCCTGCACGGCGCACCCTCCTCGTAATGGGAATGCTGACGGGACATGAGCCAGAAGGGGTTCTGCAAGCCCTCTGCCCAAGAGCGACCCGCCTCTATACCTGTGCGCCACAATGGAAACGTGCTTTCCATGTCGCGGAGTTAACGTCAAAAGCGAAAACCTTCATGCGTGATGTTACATCGCATGAGAGTGTGCCGTTGGCGGTACAGTCTGCGCTTCGAGATGCGAAGACTGGGGACTTGATACTAATTACTGGCTCGTTCTATACCGTTGGTGAGGCTTCTCCTCATAATATCACCTCTTGGTACGACTCACTCTAGGGTACAGAGTGTATTCCTTGAGTGGGTCTTGACATTTGCCTCCTCGCAGGTGTATACTCATTCTAATACAAGATAAGATTATCTATATATCTTTTTAAGTAAGGTGGGTCACACCTCCTCTAAGAAACCAGGAGCGTGTGTCGCACATCTGGAAGCACAAGAGTTAGGAGCAAATACATTGAATACGCTTAACATTCACACACCCGTCGGACAACTTGTTGCTGAGCGTCCAAGCCGATCTCGCATTTTTGAGCAGTGGGGGTTAGACTACTGTTGTGGTGGTAAGAAGCCCCTCGAGCAAGCCTGCCTACTGAAAGGTTTAGACCCACAGGCGATACTCCACTCTTTGGAAGTCAGCGATGCAGAACGTGTCTCTAATGACCAAATTGATTGGTCGAAGGCGACTTTTACAGACCTCGCGGACCATATCGAGACCACACACCATGCTTACCTGCGGGAAGCATTGCCTCGCCTCTCTGGTCTCATTAGCAAAGTTGTACGCGCCCACGGCGACAAACACCCCGAACTTGCTCAGGTGCAGAGCGTCTTTTCAACACTGCGCGAGGAGATGGAAGCGCATACCAGCAAAGAGGAGTTGATACTTTTCCCAATGTGCCGTCAATTGGATAGCGCCAGCGTACAGCCCGAATTCTATTGTGGCTCTCTCCAAAACCCCATCACCGTACTGGAGCGAGAGCATGATGGAGCAGGACAGGGATTGGAACAGCTACGCGCACTCACCCACGGCTATACTCCGCCAGAAGGAGCGTGTAACACCTACCGCGCAATGCTAGACGGTTTGGCAGAGTTGGGAAGAGACCTCCACACCCACGTTCACAAAGAGAATAATATCCTGTTCCCACGCGTCATTGAGTACGAGACACAACTCACGGCAATTTGACCGCCATTAGCCCTCAAAGCCTTATGAGGAAACGTGGGCTCGACTAACAAGCAGGCTCAGTGCGCATTAAGGTACATGAGCCTGTCTATCTCCTCGTTGTCCGTTAGTGTCCTAAAATAAGTAAACTGGCGAAATGCACGTACATTAATGAGGGTATTTTTCAGGCTAAATTCATGGTCTAGCTCGCGTAAAAATGCATCCACAGACCTGTCTTTTGCATACATTAGGGTGAGGAAAGATACCCCTTTGTCGAGTTTGATGTAATCCTCTTTCTTCCTTTTGAAGTGTTGGATGGCGAGGCTTGCGCCACCCAACTGAATCAATACCTGCAATGTTCCAAAGTGAGATTCTATCTTAGTTCGTTCCAGTTTCTGCTGTAACGTATCCACTGCAACTCGCTTCAAGTCTTTGTATTTCAGAAAAACAATCTCCGAAAGAGATATGCCATAAGACTCACTCCCTACCTCATTTATAAGGTTCTCTATCTTTTGGGTAGCCTGTGGTATCCAACTCTTCTTGGCTCTGGAGGAGGCAACATTCGCTTTGCCCGTTAAGAAATCGAAGATCAGACAGTTTCCTCGCTCAGAGAAAACGAGGAACTTCTTCTGAGCATCATCAAAAAAACAAAGAGACCGTGTGTACCAAGGTTTGCTAAGTTCAAACGGCAAAAGGAGCGACCATTTTGTTTTTAGGTCACTCTTCGGCAACAGAGTGGCGAGAGTATAGCGAGAGCAAATGCCTGTACTATGAACATACACATAGGCTTGTCCATCTTGAGGTTTTGGAGTAAAGG
>CAMCUQ010000104.1 GCA_945878775.1 Chthonomonas calidirosea | reverse complement strand
GTGTCAGATTGAGCATACCAGACACAGGAGTCCAATCAACGCTTTTACCCACTTGATAGCGGGTCTCGTCGCCTATTCCCATCTGCCAAACAAGCCCTCCATTGTCAACAAACAAATGCTAAGGCTCAAGCCTTAACCCGAACTCACGTTATTTATAGCGGCTCTGGCGATTTAGGACAAAGCACAAGCCGATTGTGCCCTGCGACTCAAGCATGAGCGATACGCGGAAAACGCATCGGCTCACGTGTGATCTCGGAATTCAGGCTTTTCCGCAACATCTCTGCCCGAATCTCTGCGCTCTGAGGATCATCCCAAAGATTAAAGCGTTCGTTGGGATCACGCTCCAAATCAAACAACTCCCCATACTCCTGATCCCGATAAACAGTCAGCTTGTAACGCGCTTCAATATAGGTACGAAGGTGTACCGCAGTGGGTTGATGCCGAAACTCTGTTATCACCATATCGCGGGCAGAGGGGGACTGCCCCTTCCAAACTCCAAGCTGATTGACACCCTGCATCACCCCCGGAACAGGCAGACCACACGCCGAAAGAAAGGTGGGTGCAAGGTCTATCAGGCTTTGTAGGGAACTACTCTCTGCCCCCGCAGGAACCTCTCCACGCCAGCGCACAACAAACGGCAATCTTAGCAGGTCTTCATAGTGGAACGCCCCTTTTGCGATCAAGCCATGCTGTCCTAGAAAATGCCCGTGATCCGTAGAGAAAACGACAATCGTGTTTTCCGCAATGCCAAGTTCGTCCAGAGAATTCAAGATGCGCCCTATCTGCGCGTCCATAAATGAGATCATGCCGTAATACACAGCGATATGTTTACGAAGCTCAGCATCGGCAATATGATGACTGTGAAAACCGTGGTTTGCCCAAGGGGTTTCGCGCCAGGGCGAAAAGTCGGGTTGCTCCTCCTGTGTTTGGGCAAAATGGGGGGGCATACGATCCAGTTCCCCCTGCATGAGCGTCCCCGGCTCCATATCGGCGGGGTCATACATCGTGTCCCACGGTGCGGGCACAAGATAGGGAGGGTGAGGGTCATGGAACGAAGCCCAGAGGAAGAAAGGCTTGTCTGCCTTCACACTACTCTCAATATTCGCGATACTCCGCTCCGCCGTCCACGTTGTATAGTGAAACTCTTGCGGTAAATCCCAATGATGTTCACGGTAGGGGGCGTTGTCGTCTTCCGGGAAGGGGTCAAAATAGTCCCGCCAATTCGACAGCCCCTTCTCTTCCAACCAAAGCGCATAGTGTTGACCAACATGGCTTTCGTCGGCATGATTACGCGCTAATTCGATATGCTCAAAGCCATACCACGGACCTGTAAAGTCGCGCCAAAACTCCAAATCGCGTAACGTGGGCTGGCACTCCAAAGAGACCTGCCCCCCCTCTGGATCGGACGCGAGGGGTTGAAAGTGCGCTTTACCGATAAGCGAAGTGGCATAGCCCGCCTTTTGAAGCGTGTCGCCAAGAGTAGGAACGTCTTCGGGTAGTTTTACCCCGATTGTCCAACAGCCATGCCAAGAGGGATATTGCCCTGTAATCAATGTTGCCCTTGAAGGTGAGCATACAGGGCTATTGCAATACGCCCTCGTAAAGCGGGTTCCTTCCTGACATAAGCGGTCAAGATGAGGGGTGGAAATCTTGGAGTTCGTAACCCCCAACGTATTCCAGTGTTGCTGGTCACTCGTAATCAGCAAGATATTCGGCGGTTGTTTCGTCATAGAGTTATCAACAGACTCCTCGATTAGATTGGGATGCCTCTACTCAGGGAAGAGCGACTTCACCATCTTCGTCAATTCGCGAACGTTCTGGGCGCCTGCTCCAACCCAACCTCGGCTCACCCTCCCCTCGGTATTTACCAAATATATTGTCGGCAAGCCCCGAACCCCAAACCGCCGATAGGATGCCGAGAGAGTGTGTTGCCTCTCATAGTTTGCATCAAGAAAAAGCGGTATAGAACTCTGCGGATTCTCCTTGCGGAACCGCTTCAGAGCCTCCCCAATATCCCACGTGCACACCCCCAAAACCTGCAAATCCACTCCCTCCGCCGCCATTTCGTCTTTCAAACGGGCTACCTCCCCCAAAGTCTCCATAGAAAGGGGAAGCCATTCCGCCCAAAATACGAGTACCGTCGGCTTTCCCAGGAGAGAGGAGAGTAGGACAGGCTTCTCCTGCTCATCCAGCAGCTGCAACTCTGGAAGGGGCGCTCCGGGCTTTAGCAAAGCCAGTTCAGGGCGTTCTGGAACCGCAAGACGTGCCCCTCTTGGGCGCGAAAAGACGAACATCTCATCGGAAATGTGCCCGTTGATCCGGAGGTTGGTGCGCGTATCCAAAAGCACCTCCGTCATCCCATCCCCCTTGATCTGATAGACACGGTAACGGCGTGGAATATAGTCCTTTGTATTCAACCACGTCAGGATAATCTTGTCCCCCTGCACCCGCGTCACCAGAGCCTCTTTCACTCCGTCTCGTTGAACCATCTTCGCGCTGAGGGAGTTTGCGCCATACACCAATGAGAGGTACGGCTTGGGTGAAAAGAGCAGAGAGGGTCCCACCACATAGGCTAAAGAGCCAAGCTCACCCTGAATCATCAAACTGCTCTCCGGGTAGGGAGTCTTCATATAGATATTACTGGGCTTGTAGTACTCCCAGATAATCTTGCCATCACAGAGCATGACCCCGTCTTCATTGGCATCGGCAACAGAGACCTCAACCCGCGCCAAATTTGGACGCTTGCCCCAGAAGCGCAACGTCACTTGCGTTGGCTTTCGGCTCTTGTCTCTCGAAGCCAGAGTCATTGTCTCGACATACTCTAGCGCATTCGCCTTCTCATAGGCACGAGACCATTTCTCCAAAATGCTCTTAGTGAGAGCATTCATAGGTTCACGGGGCCACTCGGAACGCGCCGGAGGGGAGGAGGATTGGGCAAAGCAAACATTCGCAGTAATCAGGAGACCAAAAAGAATGGCTCCACTGCTCGCAAAAAAACAAAATGGTTTTCTCATGTTCATTCCCGCAGATAGCATAGGGGGATCACTCCTGCGAATCCTTTTGTGTCGTTCTCTACACTTATTGTTCTGTGGCATCTTTTTGTGCCACTTAAACCAATGCTTCGGAGTGTTAGACGGCGGATCACAACTTCTGTTACGCTGAAGTTTTCGCACCCTCAAAAAGCGGGTATAATGAAAATAGTTCGTAGACCATTCATTAAGGAGGAAACGCCCATGAGCCAGGATTCAGAACGTGCCGCCAGCAACCTCGTCTGCTTCATGCTAGGAGCCGCTATTGGTGCAGCAGTCGCTTTGCTTTATGCACCACGGGAAGGCGCAGAGACCCGGCGTATCTTAGGCACAAAAGCCGAGGAAGCAAAAGAGAAAGCCACAGAGCTTGGTGAAAGCGTCTCCACCACCGCACGAGATAAATGGCATACCGTCTCGGAAAAAGTGCAGGAGTTCCGAAGCCGAAACCCGCTACCAACGAGTGCTGAAGAGACGCCCCTAGAGGAACCGGAGGCGGTCTAACCGAACGCCCCCACAGTATGCAGAATTCGCACAACGGCACGCTCCATCAGCCCTTGCGCCTCCTGCATTGCCTCCTTCAAAGAACAAGGAGACTCCAGCAGAGAGAAGGTTGCTGTTAGCCCAATCTCCCGCAGAGCCTCCTCTGCTCCCGCTTCTATACTCCCTGCAATTGCTATCACGGGGACACCGTGCTTCTGAGCAAATCGCGCTACGCCCGCAATCACTTTTCCACGCCCAGTCTGTCCATCGATTCGCCCTTCTCCTGTCAGTACCAAGTCTGCGCCCTTCAATACCTCTTCAAAGCCCACTACCTCCATCACCAAAGCAATGCCGCTCCGCACATCGGCACCACAAAACGCCATAAGCCCTGCCCCAAGCCCTCCCGCAGCACCTGCGCCGGCTCGCTCTGCCACCCACATCCCCAAGTCCCTACCCATCACCTCGGCAAAGTGTTCTAGCCCCCTATTTAAATACGAGACATCTTCTGGCGTTGCCCCCTTCTGAGGTCCATAGATAGCCGCCGCCCCTTGGCTTCCACACAGTGGGTTATCCACGTCACACGCCACCATAACCCGAATCCCCTTTGGTAGCCACCAACCCGACATATCTATCCGTGCCAGATCGTGCAAAGCCCCACCGCCATGCCCCAACTCTCTTCCGGCACTATCCAGCAATCTGCCCCCAAGAGCCTGTACCATCCCTGCACCACCGTCGTTCGTCGCGCTCCCTCCAATCCCTATTAAGAGCCTTTTACACCCCGCCTCCACCGCCATCCGCATTAATTCCCCTGTCCCAAAGGTAGAGGTCACACGTGGCGCGTACTCCTCTGGCTTCAAGAGGCGCAAGCCATTCGCCTCCGCCATCTCGATCACCGCCGTATCGCTTCGTTCTCCTCCCAAGCGTCCCCAACGCGCCTCAATGGGTCTGCCAAGTGGGTCGGAAACCACAGCACGAAAAACGGTTCCTCCCGTCGCCTCCACCAGCGTTGTTAGCGTCCCATCTCCACCATCTGCCAGAGGCACTCCCTGCACCGTAATCGGGGTTCCGTTCGGCAATCTCCCCACCCGCAACGCCCCTGCCTCCATTGCTCGTGTCGCCTCAATTGCCGTCATGCTCCCCTTGAAGGCGTTTGGAGCCAGCACTATATGAAATCGCTCCACGCTTACACCTCTTTCCAAAGTGTTCTCTACGATGCAAAATCGGGGGCTACGGTAATTTTACCGTAGCCCCCACATAATTTCTGTTCCTCTATAGTTAGTGTGCCTCACTCCCTTTTCCTGCCCACTCCTTCAAAATCCCCTCCCCATTCTCCACAATGCAAGAAATCAGCCAAACAAAAAAGCTCTCCCTCTCAGCATTCCAGAAAGGGAGAGCAAACGATAAGCAAAACATGAGCCTCCACGGTACAGGGCATCCAAAACGCTTGTCTTGCCTCTATAGAGAGCGCAGAAACGCGCTTAATACAGCCTTGTCTATATCACGCAATCGGAGGAAACGATCCTTTGAGGGTTTCGCTTCTCCACCATGATACAAGATAGCCTCTTCTGGGTTTCTAGCGCGACCATCATGCAGAAAGAGGTTTCGGCGAGAAAGCCCCCAGAGTGGAGCCGTTCGGAACTGATCCCCCTGCGCCACTCCTTGCTGAATCCCATCTGCCAACCCCTCCCCCATACGATGCAGTAGCAGATCGGAAAAGAGACGTACACGCTGATTCGCCAATGCCCCAATCGCGTTTGCCCCTGTCCTCATTTCTGGCACATGACATGCAGAGCACCGTATTTGCTGGAATATCCGCTCCCCTGCCCGTACCTGTGGGGTAACCGGAATACGTTGGCTTGGGGGTGCAAGCAGTCTCATGAAATTTGCAAACTTCTCTACATCCCCGTCCTCATCCTCTGGATCATCCACAACATCCCACCCCTTCGGTATAGGCTTTCCTTGAGGCATATTCTCTGTTGGAAATAGCGCACTGGTGATCCCCATCTCATTCAGATAGGCATCGCCTGCAAACACGTGCAGCGAAGAGTGTTGGGACTTCCATCCAAACCGTCCCACTTCCGTCTGCCCTGTCTCAGGATTCAACACCAGATTTGCCACACCAAGCACTCCGTCAACATCCCGTTTCTTCGTTCGAGACAGTATCTCCTCCGCAGAGATCGCTTCCATCAAACCCGCACCAAATAACGGTGTCGTGATCCGATGAGATACGAAATTCGCTTGTCGTGGAACAAACTCAGCCTCAACCGGACAAGTGGTGTCAAACTCCCGAAGAGATCGTGCCTGAAGAACAGGACCACCAAGCTCCGTTAGGTCTGTATAGACACCGTTCCTCATACCGCCAATACGTCGCACAAGAGCGATTGTCCGATCTGTTGCGGCTCCACCAATAGCACCTGCCTTATGACACTCTGCACACGAAGTCCCATTAAAAACAGGTCCCAACCCTTCGGCGCGATCCTCTACCGAGCTAAAAGCGAGTAACCCTTCATCAAATGCCGCCTTCTAATCCTCTGTCAAGCCCGGAATAGCCTGCCCCAATAAGAGACTTGTTTGGCGTGGCTCTCTGACTCTCTGCGCCTCACCGCGCCACGTAAACATAAAGAGCAGAGCCGTTGCTGACACCATTGAGGCGGTGAGTAGAACTGTTTTCTTCATCATTTCATCCTTTCTTCACAACGTCGCAATAGAGCGAACTCCATCGCGTAGAAGCGGAGTAGGTTCAGTCTCCCTCACAGGAGAGGCTGCCCTAGTCCGGTGATCTCCCTTGTGCTCAGAAATCACCGTGGTCTCATGCCTGGAATGCACACCCTGCGAGTATCCAACATGAACATGAAAACAGGATGAAGAAATCGTTCCGCTTGCTAAAATCTTACCAAAACTGTTCCGCAATGTCAAGAATAGCACCTTAACATGCAGGATGCCCCTCTCTCAGAGTTGAAAAAGGGGTATCCAAAACAAATACGCCTTTGCTACGGGTTTCCCAATTGCTCTCTCAAACTCAAATACTTTATATATTGCGCCTCCCAGCGCCCTGCATCCCCTTGCGGGGTATAGGTAATCAGTTCAAAAGAGCGGCGCACTAGCTCACGCGCCTGCTCCAAAGAACCAATGTCCCCACATCCAAACGCCTGCATTAAGACGTTCCCAATCGCCGTCGCCTCTATAGGTCCCGCGATCACGGTTCGGCGTGTAGCGTCTGCGGCAAGCTGACACAGCAGATGATTTTGGGTTCCCCCTCCAACAATATGGATCACCTCAATACGCTTGCCACGAAACTCCTCCATCCTCTCCAAAACCCAACGATACTTCAGAGCAAGACTCTCTAGGCAAACCCGTACTGTCTCTCCCACTGTCTCCGGCGCGTTCTGTCCCGTCTCAATACAGAACCGTGCGACCTCAGACACCATATCCGTTGGAGAGAGAAAGGGAGTCGCGTCCGGCTCAATAATCGCGCTAAAAGCACTCGCCTCCCCTGCTTGCGCCGTCAATTCCGCATAGGAGTACTCTTTGCCTCGTCGCGCCCAAGACCGCCGACACTCTTGCACCAGCCACAGCCCCATAATGTTCTTTAGCAAGCGCACCGTGCCACACGCGCCTCCCTCGTTTGTCACATTTGCAGCAGCAGTCGCGGCAGAGATTCGAGGCTCTTTCGTTTCAATCCCCATGAGAGACCACGTCCCACAACTGATATAGGCATAGTCCTCTGTTGTCGCAGGAACCGCAACTATCGCCGAACCGGTATCATGCTCCGCAGGGGCAATGACCTTGAGTCCCTCACAGCCTGCCTCCTCGGCAATATCTACCCGAAGCGTCCCAATGGTTGCGCCCGTGTCCACTATCGGAGTCAGAAAGTGGGAGGGTAGCCCAAATCTTGAGAGTAACTCTGTATCCCACTGACGCTGATAGGGATCGATCATCTGTGTGGTACTCGCGATACTGTACTCGGTTGCTTTCACGCCCGTAAAGAAAAAGTTGAGCAGATCGGGCATCATCAACAGCGACGTGGCGTTTTCTAGCAGGGGCGATTGCATCCGCTTCAGAGCTAGCAACTGAAAGAGGGTATTGAACTGCATGAACTGAATACCGGTGCGTGCAAACAATTCTCCGCGTGGAACCGTCTGAAATGCCACCTCCATAATCCCATCATTCGCATGATCCCGATAGTGGCGCGGGTTGCCTAGCAGAACATCTCCTCTGCCTAGTAGCCCGAAATCGACTCCCCACGTATCTATACCCAAAGAGGAGAGGTCTTTTCCGTGTATTGCTACCGCCTGCGCCAGCCCCCGTTTCAGTTCAGAAAACAGGCGCAAAACATCCCAATGCAACGTGTCCAGAAGGCGCACGGAGCCATTGGAAAAACGGTTGACCTCTTCAAGGCGCAACCTCTCGCCATCAAAGAGACCCACCAACCCGCGTCCGCTTTCTGCGCCTAAATCAAAAGCCAAATACCTTTTTTCTGCCATCTTCGGCTCCCCTTCTTCCCAAACAGGTATCATTCCGAACAAGGATTCGCCTCTTCACAGGGCTTTCCCTCCTGAAACTGGCTTATTTGGGTATGTTTTGGGTGGTAATGAGAGGGGTGCAAGGCTTTTGCTCTTGCCCTTGCCCTACCCTGAGGGCTTGCAAGTTCCAAAAAATACTGACACTAACCTTCACAAGAACAGGCTACTCCCTCTTTGCACTTGGGTTCCCTGGATGCTTGTGGCATGAGCACTCTGGGTAAATCGAATCTGCACTGTGACTCTTATTGAACTCCTGCAAACTCGGAACAGGACTGTTCAGAACAAACTGCGAGAAGCGCTGTTTAAGAGCCACTTCCACGTCTCTGAGGAAAACTAAACTCTTCTTGCATTTATCATCGCCTCTATCACGTCGAATATGACGATCCCATCTCGCATTTAACCCCAATTGCCCCGGGTGAGATAGCAGCGTCACAGTCGACTCGCCAAAAGCAACTGTCGTCTCCCAATCCAGATTTCCCATAACTTGAATATCAGGGTGATCTTTGAATGCATCGCAGAACGCTTGTTTCGCGGCTTGCCCCATGAGCAGGATTACTTTTGGATATTGAGGGGCAATCACCTCACGCAATGCCCAAGAACAACGCTCGTACTCTATACGAGTGCGCTTGGTGTTTTCTGCCTTTTCACATTCATGATAGCACACACATTGATTGGCACAGCGCAATGCATTCACGATGAGAAGATCACTGTCCTGCACTCCAAGGCAGTGAAAAACCCAATCTATTCTCCTCGCCGTCACATCATTAGGCTTGAGGTGCCAGTTATAGCGACAGATATGCCGACTGCATAACGCCCCAGAACCCGGTGCTTGCGCCACCATTACAATTTTTGGAGAAGTGCTATTGCTGTTTGGGCAGGGCGGTATCACCTTACCGGAGTGCTGGCATTCCGAACAGGGAGAGGTAAAAGGATTCATAAAGCCTCTACCCCCTTTCATCATTCATTAGGTTGTAATGCTCACACTATTGAGAGAGTACCTTATATGAATCAAAACGTAAATGCCAACTCGTGGAATCCATATACTGTGCCCTCTAAGCCGATGAAGACGGTTTATCTGCTCTCAATCATGGAGGAGAAAACGTAATAGTTCACAGTTGTGGGAATCTTTGAGAAAGTAGGTCTCGTATAAGTCTATTATGGCAGACATGACTTCCCTCAGCAAAGAAGAACTCC
>CAMCUQ010000103.1 GCA_945878775.1 Chthonomonas calidirosea | reverse complement strand
TTAGCTATTTGGGAGCCTCTGACCACAATTTCAATGTTCAAAACTTTGCCCTCAATGTTGCCGAAAGCATCAGTTTTCGGTCTTTTGCCGACGACTATAACTCCTATCTGGAGTGGTATAAAGCATCTGTAAACAAAAACCTCGCCGATGTTTTGAACGAAGGGGTGCGCGATTTTGTCAAAAAGTATCAGCAAGCGGATGATGGAACCCGTGAGGCGCTGCTCTCTCAGATAGGTAATCGGAACTATATCGCCGCCACACGCATTGCCAAAGCACGCCGTAAAGTGGTGCTTGAGAGTGGGATCATGGATATTCTTGCAAAATCTATGGAACCCGCAAGCTCTCCGGCAATACAGCAGTTGGCGTTTCAGATGTGCCGGTCACTCCGCCCGAATGAAGCATTTCTGCGTAAATCTGTCCTCCCTCTTTGCGCCAAAGCTCAGCCGATGACTCTGCGTATGCAAGCGATCTCTCTCTTTGCCTCCTCAGAACACGCATGGGCAACCCCAGAACTGCTTAAACTGCTTGTGGAGGAGTACCCCGATCAACTGTTCTACAATATTGGGCAGGTCTTGGGCATGATAGGGGACGCACAGGCAATACCTACGCTCATTGCCATGCTGGATGCCGATAATACGCGGGACTCGGCTCTCACCATTGGAAGCGTTTTGGCACAGATTACGGGTGTCTTTGTGAATGAAGCGCACGATGCCGCATGGTGGAAAAACTGGTGGCAAAAGAACAAGATGCGCCTGCCCGAAAACCTGAGAAACGCGCCACTCCCACAACTAAATATCCGTAAGAGGCAGGCTGCCGTCATGGCAAATGGGGTCGCATCCATTCGCTCGGAAGTGAGACAAGCGGATGGTACTCCCCAAAGTAGCTATTGGCTACTACTTCCCAATAGAGGATTGCGAAACCCTGAGCGCAATAATATACAGGAGAACCCTCCACGCGCCCCTAAAGGCTTGGGATTGCTTGTCGTATTGACGCCCGGCGATGGCAATGGGGCAAACATGGTGAATAACTGGATGGATGTGGCGCAAGAGCAACTGCGCGGGAGGTATCTTGTCGCTCTGCCCGTTGCACCGCGTTGGAGTGCCGATCAAAAGATTACGTGGCTGACGCGCAACTCTCTTTCTCAAACCAAAGAGGCGAAGTTTACGACAGAGGAATTTGTCACCAATATCGTCAAAGATATTGCGGCAAACTATCTGCTGGATGCCGAGAGGGTCTTTGTGTATGGAAGCACCGACAGCGGCATTGCTGCCTACAACACGGCGTTGGATACCAACACACGGGTGCGCGGAGCCTATCTTGTCAACTCGCCCTTCAAAGGGGCATTGCTACCCCCACTTAAGGGGGCAAAAGGGCGAAAATTTTATCTTCATCATAGCCGAGAGGATAAAACCACGCCCTACATTATTGCCGCCACTGCCCAAAAACTGCTCACCGACAATGGAGCCTTTGTGAAACTGGTCGCCTATGAGGATGCCAATGTAGCAGACCTCATCAAGCAAGTAGGCACTGCTCTCAACTGGTTGGAGACGGCAAGGTAAACTACGCCTAATCCTCTCCTGTATCTATATCGGGCGGACGATTGAAGTCTTTGGGAGCATCGTCGGGACCCACCGCAAGTTCGTAGGTTCCTTGGTCACTTCGGACATACTTTGCCCACCCCGCCGCTTTAATATTTGAGTCTTTCATTGTGTCTTTGCGGCTGACGATATGCGCTTGTGGCACGCTGATGATGCGCTCTACCTCTTGCCGACAGTAGGGGCAGGTGGAGTGTGCATCGGAGTGGATACTCTGGAAGAGCTTCAGGTTGCCGTTACAGAGGTAACATTCACCAGAGCAAGGTCGATACTCATAAATGGGCATTGGAAACCTCCCCCTTTGAATTCCGAAAGCGAAGAAGCGTAAAGCGCGAGAGGTCACGGGCATAGGGTTGTTCGGTTGCCCAGAGTGTCGCGATATTTCCCAAGAGTGCCGTGAACTTGAAGCCATGACCAGAACAACCAGACACCAAGAGAACGTGGGGCATCTCTGGAACCGTATCGATGATGAAATCTTCGTTGTGCGTCACAGTGTAGAGGCACACCTGCTGATAGGTCACTTCGGAACTGAGATCGGGCATACGGAGACGTGCATAGTCTCGAACAGCGTCGATATAAGAGGCGTCGACAGTACGCTCAACAGCATCAGGGTGCACTGTCCCACCGAAATCATGGCAAGCGATCTTCACGCCATCGATCTTGCCATCTTGTGGGAAACCATAGTAGTTTGCCGTAGAGTCTATCCAAACGGGCAGGCTACCCTGCTGGAAATATCCGGCATTCTGGGCAATCTGAAGATAGGTGACCTGCTGGCGTGTGACCGTGAGCGGAAGGTTGAGCGTGGCGAAGAGGCTCTGCATCCACGCCCCTGCCGTCACGATGACGCGATCATAGCGATTTGTCTCTCCCTCGCTGGTTGTCACCAAAACCTCGGCTCCATGCTGTTCTATTCCAGAGACGGCAGTGTTTTCTCGGAGAACCGCTCCCGCTCGTTTCGCCAAACGTGCCTGGGCTAATACGCACCTTGTGGCACGCAGGAAACCGCTCTCCGGTTGGTAGAGGGCAATCTCATTGGGCTTTAGCCGCATGGCGGGAAAACGGGTTGCCATATCGGACGGTTCGAGGACATCGTAGGGCAGTCCCACTTGCTGGAGAGACGCTTCGGTGATCTGCACGTGTGAGTCGTTCCTGTCCCCAAAGTAGAGTCCCCCACAACGTACTAAAAGCCTCTCCTCTGCCTCTGCCTCTAGGTCTGCCCAAAGCGGGTAGGCGTCCCCCATTATCTGGGTGAAGAGCAGGTCGGGATAGGTATAACGAATAATGCGGGACTCGCCATGAGAGCTACCCCGATCATGTCCTATCTGAAACTGCTCATAACCCGTGACAGTGTGTCCTGCCTTCGCAAGATGTCGCGCCGTTGCGCTCCCTGTACCACCTATCCCGATGATCGCTACACGCATTGCCATTCCTCCCTAGAGATGTTTTGAGAGAAACTCCCACGCCGTTGCATCCCAAAAGTCGTGACCACCTTCAAATACCACAAATCGAAAGTTATCGTTTTGTGACAAATGGTGATAGAACTCGGCAGAAAGGGGAGCCAGAACCTTACCTGTTTCGCGGTGGCTGGCGTTGTCAAAGCGCCCTGCCTGAATCTCTAAAGCACGAGGGCAAATCATCGCCACTAACTCTCTGTCGGTGAAGAGAGTGAACCTATCGGGGAAGCGGAAATCGCTTGGAATACCGAGTTCATCCTGTGCATAGCGTCCCTCTTGTACTCCGAAGTAGCAACTGGAGACGGCTGCCTTGATCCTTGGCTCCAGGGCAGTGGTTACGAGGGTGTAGTATCCACCATACGAGAGCCCCACCATCGCCACACGCTTGGGATCGACTTCAGGGCGTTTGAGCAACACATCAAGGCTACGGGAGATTTTTGCGATCTCGACGGCAGTGAGACTCGTTCCCACCATTCTCATTCGGTCATCGATACGGTTGCGAATGTCACGCGGATAGCCTTCCGCAGAGAAGAGGTGTGTGGGTGCAAAGACGACGTAACCTCGTTTTACTCCTCCGCGAACCATATCATGGTAATTTGAGCCACCGTGAAAGAGGGCAATCTCTGGGGAACCCCCTCCACCGTGCATGGAGATCACGAGAGGCGCACGTCGTTTTAGACCCTTTGGAACGATGTATATTCCAAGGCAATTGACGCCGGGAAGAACGCTGATTTTTACCCGATAATAGACCCCGATTCCATCCTCCCCAATCTTTTGGAAGAGGGGAGCCTCTGCGGTTGGTTTACCGGGAGGAGGGTAGCCAATGCTCCGCTCGAAGGCTTGGCGCAGGCGACGTGTGGAAGCAGTGTAGGCACTGGGCGACGCGTAATCGGGATGAAAGAGCGACTCTAGCCGTGCTTTGTCTTGCTTGAGGGTTTGGATATAGGAGTCCAATTCACGCACTTGCTCGGTTCGTAGAGGGTTTGTGGCAGAGACACTCTCCTCATAATAGGTAGGGGTAGCCTGCTGTGCCTGTACGCGGAGCGTTGTGCCGAGGAGACACACTAAGAGCAGTAGTGAGGAGAGCCGAAAACGTGACATTCTTTTCGGAACCTTTCTCGAAAAAGGCAGGGGCAACTTGCCCCTGCCCAAAGAGTGTGACGGTGTGATTTGTCTAGTGGAAGAGGCGACGAATATCGTTCACCATAACAAAGACAAAGATCATTCCGATGATGGAAAGCCCAAACATCTGCGCGGCGTAGACCTCACGGCTGGAGAGTTTTCGCCTACGAAGCCCCTCAATGGCGAGAAGCAGGAGATGTCCTCCATCAAGAATGGGAATAGGAAGCAGATTCAAAATACCAAGACTAATGCTCAGCGTTGCCCCCATGAGGATGATATTATTGATGCCTCTCTGCCCACCTTCATGGATCACCGTTGCGATGGCGATAGGACCCCCAATGTTCTCTCCCATTTCTTTGGGACGTGAAAAGATTTGAAAAATCCCTTTCACTTGGAACACAAATATCTCTGTGCCTTTGGCGAGTGCCACCGCAGGCGAGTAGCGTTTCCACATACTACCGGGACCAAACCCTAGTCGCCCCTCTATTTTGCCTCCCACATTTATTTTGTCTGGAGTGGCAGTGATGGGTATGCTTTCGCCTTTGCGTTGGATGATGAGTTGGACGGGTATACCTGGGTTATTGTGAATGATCTCAACAAGCTTCTCGCCATCTTCCACAGGAGTTCCGTTGATGCTTACGATGGTATCACCGGGTTTGATACCAGCACGCGCCGCAGGCTTATCTTTGGAGACGGTTTCTACGGTGTTTCCCATTGTGAAAAGCCCAAGCGTGACCCCCATGGCGCAGAAGACGAAGTAACCAAAGAGGAGACTGGCTGCAGGACCGGCAAAGATAGCCGCCGCGCGTTGCCAGAGTGGCTTTTGGTTGAAGTCCGTCGGGTCTGGCAAGAAGGTTACTGTTGCAAGAACCGCTTCCAGATAGCGTCGCTCATCATCATTGAGCATAGAGGGCAGAAGGGCATTGAGATTCTGAACGCCGTCATTAGTCAATCGTCCATCAGCCCCGACCGATTCAATGACCGTACTTTTGATTCTCTCCGACACATTGTCGATATTCACCGTCGCTAGGCTTTCTTGATCCAACCCGACGAGATAGCGGGTGAAAGCTTGGCGTGACTGACCCTTGAAGGCACCCAAGAGTGGTGCGCCGTTCGATATGTCCTCCGGCTCCATACCGGCTATCTTCACAAAGCCGCCAATAGGGACGGAGCGAATATTGTACTCGGTGCCATTCCATTTCCCAATGCGCCAGAGGCGCTTGCCAAAGAAGAGAGAGAAGTCGTCCACACGCATACCACACATTTTGGCAACGATGAAGTGTCCCCACTCATGAACTATGACGAGGACACTCAATACCGATATAAAATAGAACGCTGAGATCAGATACTGTACCCAGTGCATCATTTTTTATTACTCCTAACGGTGCTTTTGCTAATAACTTAGACGTGCTTGAGCCCGTGCCCAACTGTCTGCGTGTAGTACATTTTCTAACGTAGGCGGCTCTGGAGTGTGACGCTCCATAACCCTTTCCACCGTTCGCAGAATGTCTAGGAAGCCAATTTCGCGGTTCAAGAACCGCTCTACAGCGACTTCATTTGCGGCGTTAATCACAGCGGCAGTGGTTCCCCCACGTTGAACAGCGTGTCGGGCTAGCCCTAATGCCGGGAACTTGTTCTCGTCGGGAGCCTCAAAGATCAGGTTAGCATAGTCCTTAATTTCCATCCGAGGCAAATCTGTTTGTACTCTCTCTGGGTAGACCAGAGTGTATTGTATAGGAAGGCGCATATCGGGCAAGCCAAGCTGTGCTAGAGTGGAACCATCCTTAAAACGTACCATCGAATGAATAATAGACTGAGGGTGTACCACAACCTCCACATCCTCAATGGGAACATCAAACAGCCAACGTGCCTCTATGGTCTCCAATGCTTTGTTCATCAAGGTGGCGGAGTTGATAGTAACCAGCCCTCCCATACTCCACGTTGGATGCTTGAGTGCCTGCTCTGGAGTGACTGTTTCCAACTCTTCTTTCGGAACTTTGCGGAAGGGACCCCCAGATGCTGTCAAGAGAATTCTCTCAATGCTGCGCTCTGGTGCGCCCTGTAGGCATTGAAAGATTGCAGAGTGTTCGCTATCGATGGGCAGAATGGCACAGCCCCTCTCTTTTGCGAGACGCATCGTTGGCTCACCCGCTGCGACAAGCACCTCTTTACTGGCAAGAGCAATATCTTTACCCTGCTCTAGGGCGGCATGGGTGGGTGCGATACCAATGGCTCCTGCAACAGCGACTACAACAAGATCGACCTCCGACAAGGCAGAAAGCGCACACATCCCTTCGACACCGGCAAAGGTTGCAATGTTCCCGACCTGAGAGCGCAATTCGGGCAACAGATTCTCACTACCGATAGATACGAAACGGGTATGAAATTCATTCGCCTGTTGTGCAAGTAGAGTTACGTTATTATTGGCAGCAAGCCCTACTACCTCGAATCTATCGGGCAATCGGCGCACTATATCGAGTGCTTGTGTGCCGATTGAGCCTGTGGAACCCAGTATCACGATCCGTTTTCTGTTCAAAGAAGTAAAACCCCTCCTCATGCTCTTTGTCTTGAGGTGTTATGATAGCACGTCTTTTTCAAGAATTAAAGAGACGTGCCTAAAATCGCGCCGTAGCCGTTAAGAGAACGATTGCCGAGTTGAAGCTGAGATCGCTTGTGACCGTATCGCTATAACGCCAAGGGGCGACTGTCAAGCCAAATTCGCACTTGTTGGGCAGACTGTATCGCCCTGTGATAGTAAAGTATTTCCCGTGTGTGCTGCCTGAAGGCAGAGCGAGTGGGTTTGCATTGAGCGTTATAGCGTCGGAGTAGCTAAAGGAGACAAAGGCGCGTCTGTTTACAGTCCAGTTTACTCCAATAACAATGAGGCGGGTGTCTGGCAAAAAGAGGCTGAAGGTCGGCTCCCTGGCTACGGATGTGGAACCGGACCAAAGCTCATAAGACAACTCGGAGAAGAGACTGAGAGAGGGGAGTGCCTGCCAATCGGCTCCCATGGTAAGTTCGTCCGTCGCCAAATCTACACGCCGTGCGCCGTTCCGCCAGTGCCGATAGGAATAGGTTAAATATCCATTCGAATCGATACCACCTCCGTCCAATTTGAACTGGAGCAGGTCGCGTTGAGTCCAATAGAGCGAAGAGGGAACCTCAGTTATCATGGTTGGCTGATCGGAGAGAACCTGTTGGGAACCCCGTAGGGTCATACGCAAATTACGGTTTAGGCGTCCCGATAGCTTGCCTTCCCATGTGTGCCATGAGGGGGTATCGATGTCGCTCTGGTCGCCTCGGAACCGATCCACTTTTTGAGCCTTGAAGCTGATCTGCCCTGTCCATCCTCTCCACTTATGCGCCAATTTTAGACTGCCAATGCGTTGTTCACGCACCCAAGCACTCTGAACATTGGGCATATCGAGGTGACGAGTGCGCCATTGTATCTCAATATCGGTCAAGGGAGAGAGAGAGAAATCTCCATTTATGGCGATAGTGTCCACTTTGCTCTTAGCGGTATCAGCTTGCTGAAGCCAGAGACGTGAGAGAGAGGTCTCCAGGCTGATGGTTGGCTTTACTTCCCAAAGATACCCCACGTTGACGCTTTTTATCGTGGTGTCGGGGAAAGCCTGGAAGTTGTCCTTATAGTACCAGTTCGAGAGAGACAGATTGAGATAGCCTGAGCCTACGCGCCCCGCCGCCGTCACATCCTGATAGGTAATATGCTGATTCTCTGGCTCACGCCCCGCCTCAAAAAACTGTAACTCTTGATCTTTACGATACTTCACAGAGACGGCGAAATCACGTGCGACAGATTGGCGGAGGGAGAATTTTCCCACTGTACGCTCGCTCTCATCTACTTCATCGGTGGTGAGTTCAAAGAACCTGTTACGCGTGAGAGTGCCCTCAAAAATCGTTCCACCATAGGCACGGGCAAGGCGTGCATCTGCGCTGAAGTCGGGCTGCCCGACACTCTTGAGAACCACTAACGCATCTGTGTTTGGGAAGAGAGGAGAATACCTTAGATCGCGCAGAAACCATCCTTTTGGAGGAGTGGCATACTGTCGGAATTTGCGCGGTGAACCTACTAGGCTCCAGTTTGCCCATCCAAACTCGGTCAGCAGGGTTTGGGGGGAAGGCGGTTCTGTTTTGATCTCCTCTTTTGGGGCAGTCTTGCTCTTGTCATTTGGTTGTTTTTCTTGCGTCGTGTCCGCTTTAGTGGCATTAGCGGGTGTCTGCGTGGGCGTATCTTGAAAATCACCTACGGCTGTCCATGTCCCCAACAGTCCTATGAGAAGTACGGCGTGCATCTCTATTGTGTTTCCTCTCTCCAAAAATGCAGTCTGCGAAAACCTTGTATGATACTGTTTTCAGGCTAAACGTGCTCAGGGGGTAAAGAAAAATCGTTCATGATTTGAGCCGTGTATGGAGACATGGCAACCAGACTGCCAACAGCTTCCGCCCGGATAGTGATTGGCTGCTTTATCCGAGTGGCACTGGTTACACAACCCTCGTGAGAAGGAGACAAGCATTTTGGGATTGTGGGAGCCATGGGGACGGTGACACTGCACGCATCCTTCACTGGAGAGGTTCGAAACGGGATCATGCTCAAAGATAAAGGGACCCGCCGTTTTGGCGTGGCAGGTAATGCAGTTTTGTTTGTTCGTCTGCATTTTTTTGCGGTTATCTCTATTGGGATGTGTGTCGTGGCAGTCGCTACAGACCATGCGCCCTTCCGGCACAGGGTGGTGAAAGTTCTTCCTAAACTCGGTGAGTTCTCGTTTGTGGCATTGCCCACACAGAGTGGGTTCATCCGATTTCAAGAGTGCTTTCGGCTCTGGAGCGGCAGGGAATACAGGGGAGAGTACATCACGCCGAGAGGCTTTCCGCCCTGCTTTTCTGTCTTCTGGAGTGGGTTCCTCTGTGCGGTCTTTTCCCAAACGGTCGGAGGCATGCAGTTGATGGCACGCGGTACAGGTGATGTTGGCGCGTGCATGACCCGTTTTCTGCCAGTGTGCCGTGGTCAAGGTGTCGTTGTGACAGCGTAGACAGGCGGCAGCAGCCTCTTCTGGCTTGGCTTTGGTATAGCTAATGACGTGTC
>CAMCUQ010000102.1 GCA_945878775.1 Chthonomonas calidirosea | reverse complement strand
GTCGCGTTTGTCAAGATGGAGCAGGTGCGGATGCACAGCCATCTGAGCCATTTTGCGATGAAGGCGCAACTCTACCAAACAGCACTCCAGAGTGCTTACCAACAATTCCAGAAACGCAAGGTGCAATATGGGCTTGCGTAACATCAGTCAATAAGTGTCCAAGAACTGAATTCGTGCTGTATTCTGCATTAGTTCACCCTTTTCCTTCTTCCCTGAAACACCCCTCATTCAAAATGAAAATCTCTCCCCTATTTCCTTTCACGGAGGCAGGGAAGAAGCCCCCTTTCGTCCAACAATAGAGCGCAACCTATTTATATTTTAGATCGGAGACGGAACGTATGAACTTGCAGGGCAAAATCTGCCTCATTACCGGAGGCACACGGGGACTAGGGGCAGCAGGAGCCATCGAATTGGCACGACGTGGCGCAGACATCGCCATAAACGGGCGTGTGCTAGATGAAGAGGCACAAGCAACCCAGAAAGAGATCGAGGCACTAGGGCGCAAATGCCTTCTTTTGCAGGGAGACATGGGCAAACCAGAAGACGCCCGTAAATGTGTGGAAGACACCGTAAACGCGTTTGGGGCATTGGATGTGCTGATACACAGTGCTGGAGGAGCCGTTCCCGGCAGTTTTCTCACCGTCTCAGAAGAGGCATGGTATGCGGCATTCGATGTCCATGTACACGCGATTTTCCATCTCGGACGCGCCGCCGTTCCACACATACAAAAGCGGGGTGAGGGAGCCATTATCTTGATAGCCTCCTCGGCGGCAGTACGAGGCGTTCTGAACGCCGCCGCCTATGCCACCGTGAAGGGAACCCTCATTCAAATGGTGCGTGTCATGGGACGGGAACTCGCCGAATCTAATATCCGCGTCAACTGTGTGGCTCCCGGTGTGATTCGCACCCGCTTCCATGCCACAATGCCCCCAGAGGTCTACAAAAATAACATCGAAAACCGTATTCCGCTCCACCGCGAGGGAACGCCCTATGATGTGGCACAAGTGATTGCACTGCTTGCAGAAAATGAGTTTATGACAGGTGAAACAGTGGTTATCGACGGCGGACTCACCAGTCGAATCGCGTAGGGGACACAAGGCAGAAAGACTCTTCAATGCAAAAATCCAAACACGCTCTTATCTTTGGTCTGGACGGTTGTCGTCCAGACGCTCTTGCCACTGCAACCACTCCCAACATGGATCGACTGATCGCAGAGGGAGCCTATGCCCCCACCGCGCAAACGGGAGAGATCACAATCAGCGGTCCCGGTTGGTCGGATATGCTGACTGGTGTTTGGTATGCCAAACACGGCGTTCGGGATAACTCCTTTGAGGGTGCAAACTACGAGAAGTACCCCCATCTCTTTCGACGCCTAAAATCGAAACGCCCTGACCTCGTGACTGCCTCCATAGTCAACTGGGCTCCCATCAATGAGGAGATTCTGAGAGATGCCGACTTCCATCAGGAAACCAACTCCGACATAAGAGTGGAAGCAGAGACTATCGCCTATCTCGCCTATGCCGATCCCCATATCCTGTTTCTTCAGCTGGATGACATTGATGCAGGGGGGACATAAGCACGGCTACGCTCCCGACTCACAGGGTTACTTGGACTCCATCGCGGAGTCGGATCGCATCATCGGTACCATCTTGGAGGCTCTACAAAACCGCCCTCGCTATGCAGAGGAGGATTGGCTCCTCATAGTCAGCACCGATCATGGGGGCAGTGGTTTTGGACATGGGGCAGACATACCTGAGCATAGAACGATATTCGTCATTGCACATTCCCAAGAGCCGCCCACCTTCCCCGATGCCGTTCATATCGTGGATATTCCTATGCTCGTTGCAAAACACTTGGAGATAGAAGTAGACCCCACATGGGGCTGGGATGGCAGAGCCTACTAACTCTTAAAGGCAGGGCACGCTTGGCAAAAATGCGAAGCGTGCCCTGCCTGGTGAAGATACAGACCAAAAACCCTGTCTATCGAACAATCTCAACCGTGATGGGAGAACGCTCTGCAATGGCACGAGCAACACGCCCCAAACGGCTATTCTCATGCCCACGCACTCCCTGCGCTCCCACAAAAATCATGTCGGCTTGCCACTGCTCAGCCTCTTCCATCAACACATATCCGGGTTTCCCTCGTGTGGTAAGAGAGGTAGCGCGTATTCCCGCCAACGCGAGTTTCCCAATCTCTTGCTCTAAAAGGTCTTCAATTCGTGCCTCAAGTTCTGCCTCCTCACGTGCCGTGTTATCGTCGTTGAAGAGGGAGAAGACACTTCTTGGAGCCGTAGACAGGCTTTCATCAATAGCAACCACAAGGCAAGCCTCTGTTCCCACATTCCAACTGCGTTGTGCCACTGCCGTCACGGTTTGAAGCGCGGTATCGGAGCCGTCCACTCCAATGAGAATGCGTTGCCCTTCGGTAGGTTTGTGGCGATGCGGACGCGAAATCCGTATAGGGCAAGTCGCTTCAGCAAGAACTTGGCTAGACACGCTCCCTAGAAGCAACCTCTCTAATTCTGAAGAGCCACGCGCCCCCATCACAATAAGGTCTGCTTGCCAACTCTTCGCTCTGTCCAGTATGGCGGAGGCAGGAGACGCGGCATAGGCTTCTACTCGGATACTCCACTTCGGAAAATCTTGTGCTAAGAGTTCTGCAAACTCTTTTGCCCACCCCTCCGCAGTCTGAACCTCCTCTTTTGCCATATCGCCAGAGTTCATCACCGCCTCAAAGACGGACGCAGAGAGGGAGACCTGCATACCTGCTTCTAAACCGGGCATCCAGGGTTCAGGAAGCCATACATCTGCTACAGAGAGGACGATAACCTCTGCCTCTTTGGGTAGCCCTGCCTCACGCAGATCGGTACGAATAACATCCATATACCCAGAGCCATCACAACCTATCAAAATCTTCATCGCGAACCTCCCTTTCAGGGCGTACTAGCCTCTCGCATTTCCCCTATCCGTACCCCCTCCATTATCACGGTTCTCTCAATGGAGCGCAGAATCCTGCCTTATTGCAGACACTTTTCCTAGTCTGCAATAGTTCCCCGTCTATTGGGCAGTAGACTGAGTATGAGCCGCAGGAGAGGCAGTATCTGTCCCCTTATTCGTCTCTTTACTGGACTGTTGCTTCTTGTTGGGTAGCTTCCCATTAGGGTTCCATAATGCGTGTGTTGGATCGGCGAGTGCGACTTCCAGTTCATTAAACTTGTCAAAGCGCCATGCTTGCTTCCCCCGAATAGCAATGAAAGTAGGAGTCGAAACAACCTGCGCGGCGTCCGCAAAAGTGAGGTCTTGATCTACACGTTGCTTGGCAGGCTTGCCGCGTCGGTCTGCTTCAAATCTGGTCATATCGAGTCCTAAAGGCTTTACCATTTCCGCAAAAGAATCGAGGTTGAATTTGTCGTCCGCCATCATCTCTTGGTTCTCATACATAAGATCGTGCGTCTCCCAAAACTTCCCCTGCAATGCAGCGGCTTCCACAGCATCAGCGGCTTCCCTATTCCACTTATGGTTGGGGTCTGGAATGGGGCGATTACGAAATGCGAGACGGACTTTACCGGGATAGGTCATCAAGAGCGCATCAAACCTCTTGCGTGCCTCCTTGCAAGCGGGACAGGTATAATCGGCGAACTCCATGATCAAGATGGGTGCTTTTATATCGCCCTTAGAACGCACATCTTTTGTCGCTTCCCCAGCGGCATTGACAAACGTCTTATACGTTTTCTGGTCTACTTTGATCCCCCAAACCTCGTCAATATTCAGAGGCTTATCATTTCCTTCCCCCACCTGACGGTGAGTGGTTTTGGGGGTCGTGGCAGCCGAAACCACTTGATACTGCTCTATCACCTGGGGCGTATAAGAGGCAGTACCCAACACAAAAACGGCACTGACCACTCCGATAACAAGCTTCTGATCCCCTGCAAGCACGCTTGGAAAGAGCAACATTTGACGTACCGAAGCGAGTATAAAGACCAAGGTGAGTGTCACCGCAGAGCTAAAGCACCATGGGCAGAAACGCTGAATCTTATAAAGAGCGACATACTGAAGCCACCACGAGATCACTACCCCTGCGCCAGAGAGCGCCCACAGTAGAGTGGAGGGGGCGGTGCGTATATTGGAGGGCTTGTTTTTCCATTCGTTCGTCGCGTATTTGAGGCTGATAAAGCCGATAATTACGTAGGTCAATAGCCCGAAAAGTGAAGTTGGAATAGGACCTAACTTACTGTAGGCACTACTGAGAACGCCTCCACAACCCTCCACACCTATCCCACAACCAAGATTGAGATCGGGCTTGAGGTGTTTATAGGTCAGAGTAAGCATGATCCCCGACCCTACAAGGCTCAAAATCAGAATGGCTATATTCAATATCCGCTTCATCTCAAAGTTTCCTTGCCTAATGTGAGAGAGTTTGAAGACGCTGTTCCGCCAACCGTAAACGGGAAGCGTCTTGGTGGGCTTCTGCAAGCCCCTTCATCTGTTTCCAGAGAGCAATATCTGTGGGAAAACGCCCTATTCGAATCTGTAAATTGTTGATCTCCCGCTGATAGTCGTTCACGGTTTCAAAGCGTTGGCGGGTCACTTCACTCTCTTTCAGCTTTCCCTGCCTCACCTGTGCTTGGCTGAGTTGAAAGAGGGCATCAGTAAAGTTTGGATCGCGCTCTAGGGCGGCGTTGAAAGCCCGTTCCGCCTCCTCAAATTGTTTCAGAGAGAGGTGCAAGAGTCCGCGATAGTAGGGAATAGACCTGCTGGCGGGAGCCAATCTCTCTGCCCGTTGCAAAAACGCTTCCACCTGTTGGGTATCGTTGGGCGAGTGAGCATCTCGGATAAGCAGAGCGATGTTGAGTAGGAGTGTTCTGATTTGGTTTGGGTCTATCTCAAGCGACTTTTTGTAAGAGGCACGTGCCTTTTCCAGAGAGCCTCTCTGCTCTTCCAAAAACCCTTGTGCCAAAAAGAAGAGGCTACTTTTGGGATTTTGAACCTTTTGGAGACGCGCTTCACTTGCGGCAAACTGATGCTCCTCGGTGTCAAAGAGCGCGAGTCCCGCTAATGCCTGCTCATAGTTGGGCTGTTTCTGAGTGGCTTCCACATAGAGCTGTTTCGCCTGTGCCTTATCGCCAAGCATCGCCTGAATGTCTCCGGCAAGGGCGAGGGCTTCGACAGAGCGGTCATTTTGGAGAGCGTGCTGTACACTCTCCGCCGCTTCAGGGAAATTGCCCACCACATAAAGAAGTCGTGCTTGCTCGATCCAAAGGGCGGGGTTATCCTTCACTTGTGCAGTAAGACGGGAATAGACTCCTATCGCATCTGCCAACTTGCCCTCTTCGGTATAGCGTTTTGCAAGGGTCCTTTGCAAGCCGACCTCTTGGGGTGATCCCAACGCGTTCAGAAGCAGATCGGCAGTGCTGGTACGTGCCAAACGCCAATCTCGTCCCGCAGAAGAGAAGAAGAACACCAATCCCCCCCCCACTGCAAGCACCAAAACAGGAATCAAAACTCTCCAAATGGGCTTCATGGTATGCTACTTCACGCGGGGGTCGGGAGCAAGGCTCCCTCCCTCTTTGAGATAGTAGAAGCCGTTTGCCTTCACATCCATAAAAACCTGCTTTTCCCCGCTCAGCCAACGCACCTCTATCTTTTCAACCTTCTCCGAGGTTCCCAAGCCGAAGTGAAGCCTTCTGTCGCTTGTGGAGGCGTAACTAGAGCCGTTCCTTACCTCTATGAGCTGGCGTTTCCCTTGCACTGTTGCCCAAACCTGCGTCCCCACCGCATCCCGATTCGTTTTCGTGCCTTCCAAACGCAAAGTAACAAAATTCCCAGCCTTGCCGACATTGTGATAGAGGCGTGCAGGTAGGTTATGGCTGTTGTCCAAAACGTCGATTTTGCCATCGTTGTCAAAATCGCCAACGGCAAGCCCACGGGTGACGCGCGGCTCCGACAATGCTCCCATATCGTCCACCATGTCTGCAAATTTGCCATTGCCGAGGTTATGCATGAGGAGCTTGCGCTCTTTGTAGGTCACATTGGCGGCAATATCATCAATAAAGGGGTCTACGTGTCCATTTCCAACGACGACATCCAGCCAACCGTCGTTGTCATAGTCTAAAAACTCGACGCCAAACGCCAAAAAGTTAAGGCTCGCCTCTCCTATCGCGGACTGATAGGTCTGATCTTGGAAGCTCCCTCCCGGCTTACCCAAATAGAGGGAGTTTGGTTGGTAACTGTAGTTTGTGACCAGAATGCTCTGCCAGCCAGTACGCATATAGTCCCCGACAGACACCCCCATACCCGAAAAAGTCGCGGCGTCCGTTCCATAAGCAACCCCCAATTCCGTGGCGACGTTGGTGAAACGCTTGCCCTGTTCACTGTGGAGCATGACATTGGGGGTAAGGTCGCAGGCGATATAGATGTCGGGCCAGCCGTCCTGATCATAGTCCATGAAAACGACTCCCAAGCCACGCCCATGTATCTTGTCTAAGCCCACTTTCGTTGTCACATCCACAAAGCGCCCCTGCCCGTTGTTCTGATAGAGCGTCGGAATCTCACCATTGGGATAGAGTTCGGGCGAGCAATAGCTAATAGAGCCTTTCGTGTTCTTACAAGTTTGGTTCGTTGCGGGCGTCCAAGGCGCATAGTGCAACACAATCAGGTCGAGAAGCCCATCTTTGTTGAAGTCGCCCCAAGCCGCACTCGTTGCCCAACGGGTTTTGCCCGCTCTATCCAGTCCTGCCTCTTTCGTTACCTCCACAAAGTGCCCTTTGCCGTCGTTGTGGAGCAGGTGATCGTTCTCATAAGCGGTAATGAAGAGGTCGGGATAGCTGTCGTTATCATAATCTCCAACTACAACACCCTGTGCATAGCCCTGATCGAGTTTGTCTAGCCCCACACTGGTGGTAACATCCTCAAACTTTCCCCCGCCAAGATTATGGTAGAGCGCACAGTGAGGGCGCACTCCTGCGCTCTTTGCAGAGGGAGTAGCTCCCGACTGAACAAAGAACACGTCTTGTTTGCCATCGTTATCATAATCCAAGAAGGCACAACCTCCTGGCGTTGTCTCCAACATAAAAAATTGGTTTTCAACGCCATTCGTGTACTCAAAATGGATGCCTGCACTGCTTGTGGCGTCCTCAAAAATGCCGGGTTTCAAGGTGGCATTAGCAAGCGTAGAGGGATTGCCTCGATCAGGTGTCTCCTTCTTGGGACTACACCCACTTAAGAACAGAGCGGCAAGAACGAAAGTATAGAGAGTTGCCTTCAATCGCACTATTTCTCCTCAATCAGGATGTATCGATCTACGGGCAGATCGTGAAGTTCTGTTTCCTTCCCCCCCACCCATTTCACTTTTATTTTGAGGGGGCGGTTCTGAGCACCGAGTCCAAACCGAATCCGAGGGTCGCTCGCAGAGAGATAGCTCCGGCAGGTTTGCACCTCTCCCACTCTCTCCCCTTCAGAAGTGGTCAGAATCACTCTCGTACCAATCGCCTCCCGCCTCTGATATTTGCTCTTGAGTTGAAATCCGATCCAGTGCTGATTCTTGGGGGTTTCATTGTGCAAGAGAAGAGGCTTTCCAGAGAGATCGGAGACAAGAACATCAGGATAACCGTCGTTATCATAGTCTCCTACAGCGAGGGCACGCCCAACAATGGGCTTTTGAAACGCCTCTCCTGCATTTTGCGTCGCCTCTTGATAAAAACCTCCCTCTCCCCGATACACAAAAAATTGCAGGTTCTGAGCATAGGTGGCAGGGGGGCGAATCTGCCCGATAGTGTCCTGCACATGACCATTGGCAAAGAGCAGATCGAGCCAGCCATCGTTGTCGGCATCCAGAAAAGCGCAACCAAAGGCGAGATGTGAACGTGTGGCATCTCCCATACGGGTAATAAAACTGGTGTAGGCAAAGGTTCCTCCACCCTCATTATGATAGAGGCTTCTTGGCTCATTTTGGAATGTCGTGACGAGGAGATCGAGTTTGCCATCGTGATCATAGTCTCCCCAATCGACTCCCATTCCTGCCTGCTCTCTACCCTCTTGGTTGTACCCCGTGCCGCTCTGCGTACTCAGGTTCTCGAATCTCCAGCTCCCAAGATTGTGATAGAGGTCTCCGGGCTGCCCATCGTTGGCGATATAGAAATCCATCTTTCCATCGCCATCGACATCCGCAAAACCTAGCCCCAAGTTCGCACCGTGTCCCTTTGGAAGCAGTGTTGTTTTCTCTTCAAAAATCCCCCCTCCCTTGTTACGAAAAACCTGAATTGTTTGGGGCTTATAGTAGAGAGGAGGGCAGGCTCCTTTGATCTTCTCTCCTGTGGGCGAGGAGTATTCGCAAAGTTGCACCGTTTCGGGAGTGAAGGTCACATAGTGACACACCACAAGATCGAGATTGCCATCGTGATCGAGGTCGGTGAATCCAGCACTCGTTGCCCATGCCTCTTTACTGGGTGGGTTTGGAAAGGCTTTTGCGGTTCGCTCCTCAAATTTGCCTGTTCCACGAAGGTTGTGATAGAGGTGCAGACTTCCTTGCCCTGTAATAAGAATATCGGAGAAGCCGTCATTGTCCACATCGCCCACAGTACACCCCATGAGCATTCCGGTAGCATTCAGCCCGCTTCCTGCCGTCACCTCTCGAAATTTGCCCCCTGCCTCCTGATGAAAGAGTGCAGTGCGACTCCCCACCAACAAAATGTCAAGATTACCGTCGTTATCATAGTCCAGAAAGGCGGCTCCGCCTCCCGCAGTCTCGGCGATATTGAGAGGCGATTTGCGTTTGGAGTCTCCCACTGTCCAAGTAAAATCCAGCCCTGCCTCTTGCGCCACCTCTTTGAAATGTGGTGCAGTGGTGATAGGGGCAGACGTAGACTCAACAGTAGCACGCTTTTTGGTAGACGGAGGGCATCCCGTGAGAA
Source organism: Chthonomonas calidirosea (assembly GCA_945878775.1). Taxonomy (GTDB): domain Bacteria; phylum Armatimonadota; class Chthonomonadetes; order Chthonomonadales; family Chthonomonadaceae; genus CAIJLM01. The sequence goes on along the minus strand of CAMCUQ010000102.1, from coordinate 399 downwards.
GAGAAGAGAGACATAACAGTCCTACGAAGCGACACAGGGAAGAAATAGAGTGCATTGAGGGGGAGCCTTATCGAGCCGGATGACGATTGACATGCAGGGTGGTGGCGCGAATTGCAGAGTTTGCACCCTCTTCATAATAGACACAGAGAACACTTCCATCCTTGAGTTCCACAAGACTAGGATAGGCTCCTATAAAGTTATCGATCAGAAGAGAACCTTGCCACGTGCGCCCTTCATCGAGACTATAGTGTAACTTTAGTTTCCGGTAAATCCGAGTGCATTTTGGTCTTGAATTTGCTCTGAGTTCCGCTTCCGCCTTCGGTGGGCGGTGACTCCGGTGGTAAGATGGGCGGTGACGCTGTTCTTTTTTCGGATTTGCCCTAGCGGTTCGGGCAAGTT
>CAMCUQ010000101.1 GCA_945878775.1 Chthonomonas calidirosea | reverse complement strand
ACTTGCCCGAACCGCTAGGGCAAATCCGAAAAAAGAACAGCGTCACCGCCCATCTTACCACCGGAGTCACCGCCCACCGAAGGCGGAAGCGGAACTCAGAGCAAATTCAAGACCAAAATGCACTCGGATTTACCGGAAACTAAAGTTATTTTCCCCAAGCCTAAACGCCGAATTCCTTCCGTGAATGCCTCTCCATCGGAACCTGTATGCTCGTTGCACAACACTACAATGTGCCCTCGAAACGCCCATTGCATATTCCATGTCGGCTTTTCGTTACGGTGTCTCCAATAGAACCATGCCCGACGAAGCAACTTCTCCAGAATCCAACTATCGATATTGCCTCCTCCGTTATTACGCACATCAATGATAAGCCCCTCGCGGTCAAAGACAGGGTAGAAATCTTTTGCCCACTGCTCAATGTCGCCTGCTCCCATTGCGCGAAGATGGACGTATCCGATTGCACCCTTACCCTCATTCTCCACCCGTTGGCGGCACTCTAATTCCCAATCGGTATAGCGCAAGCCTCTCGCTTCTCCGGGGGCGATGGGAACCACGACACATTCACGAGTCTTGCCTGTCGCCTTCTCTTGAACAAGGAGAAGCACCTGCTTTCCCGCTTGATTGCGTAGCAGAGAGCCAATATGGGAGACATTTGCGAGGTTCACCCCATTGAGCGTGAGGATCACATCTCCCTCCATAATATCGACACCGGGCTTGGCGAGAGGGGAAAGCGTCTTCGGGTAGTCTGGATCGCCAGAGTAGATTCGATCCACGCGCCAACCTCCCTTTGTCCTATCATGGCTAAGGGACGCCCCCAAGGATGCGGGGATAATGCTGTCTGTTCCTCCTCGGGTGTCACCATCTCCCACAAAAGTATGTAGTGCCGAAAGCTCTCCGACCATGGATGCAAGCAGATCGCTCAGCTCATTACGGTCTCGAACCCGCTCTACCAGTGGCAAATGCCTTTGCAAAATGCCCTTCCAGTCGATGCCATGCAGTTTGGGGTCATAGAAGAAATCCCGCTCCATTCGCCACGCCTCCACAAGCATCTGTCGCCACTCTTCACGCGGTTGAATGCTGAATGTCCAGCGAGAGAGATCGATTGCTGTGTTATCGAGCGAAGGCGCAAAGGCATCTACCACATGGAAGTTATTGCCTTTTCTAAGGAGTAGGCTTTTGCCTTCCTGTGAGAGCTCATAACCTTCAATACCACCCACAAGCGACTTGACGGGGGTATCCGTATTGGTGATGTCCAGTGCAGAGAGTGTGGCTCCCCCGCGTCCCACTTCTCGGCTGAGCCAAAAGAGGCGGTTCCCACTGATAGCAAGATTACTATAGTTGCCTGCGGGCACTGGAACCTCCCAAAGTCGCTTTTCTATCCCCTCAAATGTGATCGAAACAATAGGCTTGCCCGCTGTGGGTCTCGTGTCCTCCCGATAGAGTTCGTCGGCAGGTTGGAAAGGAGATCGTAGCCCTCTAGTGAGGGCAAGTTGGTAGATTTTTGCCTGTTTATCGAAGTAGGGTTCTGGCTGTCGGGGTCCCCAGGGGCTACCGACCTGTGTGCGGAACGTGCGATCTGAAAGGAAGTAGAGCCATTTGCCATTGGGACTCCACGCGGGAGAGTAACTATCTGCCCTGGCTGTTGTAACGGGCGTGGCTTTAGCCTCTTTGATAGAATAGAGCATAATTCGGGAAAAGGTGAAGGTTGGGGCGACATATGCGAGCCACTGACTGTCGGGCGACCATGCGAAATCCCAAGGCTCCCCGAATTCTGAGGAGGCTACTTTGGTTGTCTTCTTCTCTGAAATATTGAAGAGCCAGAGGTCTTCGTTTTTGTCGTGATAGGCGATCCATTTGCCATCGGGGGAGACTGTGCCACTCACACGTAGGGATTTTGCGTCGTTGGTCAGCTGTTCCGGCTTGCCAACGCCATTGAGAGGGAGCCGCCACCATTCAGCCTCTCCACTCTCGTCCGAGAGGACATAGAGTGACTTGCCATCGGCGGCAAAAAAGGCGTTACGGTAGCGCACTCCGTTTTTGCGTGTCACCTCCACAAAGCGTCCCTGCTTTGCTGGCGCAACAAAGACTTGCCCACGTGCGGTGAGAGCCACTTTGCTCCCATCGGGGGCGAGCGAGGTTGCCGTGAGGTAGCTCATTGGGTCTTTGATCCAACGCTCTCGCGTCTGATCCATGTCGGAGGTAACGGTGATCTCCAGGGTGCTGTCTTTGTTTGCGGCGATATCGTACAGATGCAGGTCTGCCCCAAGTTGGTAAACGATTCGTCCGTTGCTTTGCCCTGCCTCTTTCACATCCCAAAACTTATGATGCGTGTGCTGTTTGAGGTCTGCCCCGTTGGGATTCATCGACCAGAGGTTCATAGTTCCATCACGGTCTGAAACAAAATAGACGCGTCCCTGCCACCACATCGGATTTTTGCTGGTTCCAGTGTAGTTTGTTGTGAGTGGAACCGCCTCTTTGGCATTGGGCGCAAACTTCCAGATGTTTTGCGCCGTTCCCCCCTTGTATCGCTTTGTGTGGCTCCCTTGGAAGGGGAGGCGCGTGAAGTAGAGAGTTCCCCCTGCCTGGTCGTACATCCCGTCACTCGCCTGATGAAGAGGAATGAGGGTGTGTACAAACGATTTCGGGTCTATAGAGTGCAGTTGGGGGTTGGGCAGAGTGGAGGAGATACCAGAGCTATAGAGCACTTTTCCATCGGGAGTCCATCCTGTGACGGTGCCTCCATCATAGGTGAGCCGGGTGGGGAGTCCCCCTTCAAGGGGCATGACGTAAACTTCTGAGGGACCCTCGTAGCTACTCGTAAATGCCACCCATTTTCCATCGGGAGAGAGGGCAGGGTGAGTCTCTTGAGCGGGGTGTGTGGTGAGGGCTGTGGCAGCCCCCCCTTGGATGCCTACCCTAAACAGGTCTCCCTGGGCAGTAAAGACAATCGTGTCTTTTGAGATCGTTGGGAAGCGGTAGTACCCTAACGTGGAAGAGTCCGCATGAGCCAATGAGGAGAGGCACAAGAGAGCCAGAACAAGAGAGAGACGACGCATTCCAATCTCCTTAGTTTTTTGTGGAAAACGAGGATGACATAGTTCGCATTAGTGCGTGATTAGAATACCCTATATCATTCCGTCTATGACGGAGAAAAAAGAACCAAAAAAAATCGAAAAGCCCAAGTGAAAGCGATCTCAAGGGATGCTCGCACCTGAACTTTTCGAAATAAAATAGAGTCAAGTTGAGGTTAGTCGTAGTTGTAGAGTTCTGCGAGTATCTTAGCCCGTGGTAGTATAACTGCGTTGGTTAAAATGATACTATCAAATTGCATAACCTTCTTGCCACGTGAGAACTGAAACAGAGGTCCTATCAGTGGAAGCTGCCCTAATATGGGTATGTATTTGGGGGGTTGAGGGTAGGATGCCGTTGCTGAGAGAGAGGAGATGTCGAACAAGTCCATTTCCGCTATAGCAACATCTCCTTTGACCTTATAGCTTCGAATACGGGAGATGGCAGGGCTACTTGTAGCTCGGCTTGTTGCCAAATTATTTTGGTCGAGAGTTCTTTGCGAGTTGAGGTCATGAATACCAATATCAATGCCGAAAACGCAGTCAAATTGAAGGCGTGCCTCTGTGCCATTAGGAAAGACCGTTGGCTGTACCGAAATGTCTATTCCGGGAGCCACATTCGCCGTTTTTACATCCAGCGCCGCTGCAGTCTCCATGAGTTTTAAGATATTTTCTACGGTATAGGTGTGAGGCAGGTTGCCATTCGTCAGTAAGCTACTGAGTATGGAGGAGGTGATTGGTTTGGGTCTCGTAAGATCGACAAAACCTTCTAGTTCAGGCTTTAGCTGGGTAAGGAGGCCGCTTGTGACAACCAACCGTGTGCGCCCTGCCATAGAGACATCATTTCCTGCATGCGTCTTCTCATTCACTGCATTCAAGAGAGGATAGAGGAACAATTGCTCCATATCCTTCGCAAAGGCGTCCATGCCCGATTTGAGGAGCATATCTGCACTAGCACTAGCGCGCCGTAGGTGCGTCACCGTGTTGTGGAAATCTGCCTCTGGGTTTTTTGCCTGTTGGTAGTAGGCTTGCCAAGCGTGTGCGAAGTCGTCAATAGATAGCTTGTCGCCTTGTTGGGTCTCTTTAGAGTAGGTCGCTTTAATGTTCGAAAAGGGTTCAAATTGTTGCCCCCAGAGAGCCTTTGCCTTTGTCACCCAAGTCGAAAACTTCTGAACAATATCATCATGCAGACTCTTCAAGAAGTCAGGGCTTTGTCGTTCATCCATTACGGAAAGCTTAATGAGTGACTCCACAATCGTGGTTGCTCGCTTTCCATGTAGATGTTTGAGGAGAGGCAAGTTTGCAAGCGTTGCTGGCTCAGCATGCTGTTGGATATACTTGCCTAATGCAAACTGGGCATAGCGCATCCCAGATTGGGCTTCACTAATTTGTTTTCGTATCTCAAAGGCGTTCTTTGAAACCGTCCCCCGCGTGCCAGTAATTTGAATATTCCACATATCCAGTTGGACTTGCGGAAATGGCGTATCGGTCTCAACGAGAAGCATCAGAGCCTTATTAACGCTAGCAACTGGCCCTTCCAAATGAAGCACTCCACCTGGGAGCCGCCTCGCGGTGTCACTCCCTGCAATAGAGTTTATAAGGGTGACCAACACGTCTGACTTCTGATACTGCTTTTTGAGAGCATCAAGCTGTTCCTGAAGGTCAGTAGGTGGCGGCATCTTCTGCTTGAGTTCTTCTATCTTTTTGAGGAGGGAGAGGTTTCCTTCACCACGATAGAACGTAAGGCGCCAATCATAGGACATGTTCTGAGCCTGCGAGGTGCTACCTACACACAAGCAAGCTAGCAGGATAAAGAGGCATGTCAGCCATCGAGAAATGGAGATAGGGAAGGTGAGCGAACGCATGGGTTTGTACCTCGTTAAATGAAATGTGAAGCCTCAGCCTCATTTCGAAAAGGCAATGTTTTGTGCATTGCATATTGTAAACGGAGGCAGAACTGTAAAACTAACAACATTTTTCAAAAAGGCAAAACACAATAGAGGTAGTTCGAAGGCAAAGAAGGCTAGCGGGTATGAAGCCCACACTCGGTTTTTGCAAACCCATCCCAACGCCCTGCGCGCTCGTCCTCACCTGCGTTCACGGAACGGGTGCAGGGTTGGCATCCAATACTAGGATACCCCAAGTCGTGCAAGGGATTGTAGGGAACCTCGTTCTCTAGGAGATACTGCCACAGATCACGCTTTTGCCACGTTGCGAGGGGGTTTATCTTTACAAGATTGAATTTGGGATCCCATTCCACGATACCCGCATTTTTACGGGCATGGGACTGTTCGCGACGTATTGCCGAAATCCACGCATTATAACCCTGTGCCGCCTTATGCAGAGGCTCGATTTTCCGAATACGACAGCAGGTATCGGGGTCCGTTTTGTAGATAGAGCCTCCAAACCGCTTCTCCATCGCCTCAACACTCTCTTCGGCACGAACATACTCCACGGCGATACCATATTTCTCACGAATACGTTCTCGAAGGTCGAGAGTCTCTTGAAACTGGTAGCCCGTCTCCAAGTTGATGAGGCGAACCTGCGCGGGATCGGTGATGATCTCGGAGAGCATGGCGAGAATGGCACAACCCTCGGCTCCAAACGCCGTTGCCATCAGTAGGCTAGGAGAATAGGTCTCCACTGCCCAGCGCAAAACGGCTTGGGGGGTCCAAGACTCCATACTATCGCTCAAGGAACGATAGTATGCGGGATCGGTTATGGGGTTGGTGGCGGTTGTTTCCATCTCATCTGCTACTTCTAAGGGGGGATTGTTGACTAAACCAATCAAATTATAGTATATTCACCTCTGTATGTCAATACGTAGAAGAGGAAGAGAAGTTCCACCATGGGAACCCACAGAGGGTTTGTTTTATGGCTCACGGGGATGTCGGGAGCAGGGAAGTCAACACTGGCAGAGAGACTCGTTGCAGAGTTTCAAGCACGCGATTACAAATGTGAACTCCTTGACGGGGATGAGGTGCGAACCCATCTCTCCAAAGGTCTCGGCTTTTCGAAAGAGGATAGGGATACCAATATTCGGCGCATTGGGTGGGTGGCGCGTGTGCTAGCACGGAATGGCGTCATTGCTATCACCGCCGCGATATCGCCCTACAGGGATATTCGAGATGAGATTCGCGCTTTGACGGAGCAGGACGGACGTGCCGTCTTCATAGAAATCTTCGCGCACGCCCCTCTGGAAGCACTCATCGAGCGGGATGTGAAGGGGCTTTATAAGAAAGCCTTGGCGGGAGAGATCAAACAATTCACAGGCATAACAGACCCCTATGAACCCCCGCTTCAGCCTGAAGTGACCGCCTATACTTCTGAGGAGCCTATCGAGACCTCACTTGACCGAATTCTCGACTATCTTGCAGAACACGATCTGATTGATCGCGGAGCCTAAAACAGAAACGCCATGCCTCAAGAAAGAACCCTAGACCTACATTCACACACCACCGCCTCCGATGGCGATCACTCTCCCACAGAACTGATTGCTCATGCGAAAGAGGTTGGTTTGACCGCCATTGCCGTCACCGATCACGATACCTTGGCTGGGCTAGGGGAGGCAATAGAGGCAGGAAAACGCTACGGAGTGGAGGTCATTCCCGGCATTGAGCTGAGTGGAGAGATCGACTATGGGCAGTGTCACATCTTGGGGTTGCTGGTTCAGCCAGACTCTGTATTGATGAAAACTCGTCTCCACGAAGTGCTGCATAATCGACGGTTGAGGAACGAAAAAATCATGGCGAAGATTCAGGCGCAGGGAGTGGATGCTACGCTGGAAGAGGTGGAGGCAGAGTCGGGAGGAGAGGTCATTGCGCGTCCTCATTTTGCAAAGGTTCTTTTGAAGAAGGGGTTTGTCTCCTCTATGCAGGAGGCGTTCGACAAGCACCTGACGCCTGGGGGAACCTTCTATGTGGATCGAGTGCGCCTTTCGCCGGAAGAGTGCATCGCGCTCATTCATCAGGCAGGGGGAGTGGCGATACTGGCGCACCCCAATAATCTCAAAAGAGACCCTCTTGCCACAGAAGCCAAGATTTGTGAACTGATGGCGGTGGGGCTAGATGGCTTTGAGGCACGCTATAACCTACACACGCCAGAGGACAATAATCGCTATCTGGAACTGGCAGAGCGATTGGGTGCAGTGACCTCTGGCGGAAGCGATTTTCATGGTTCTAGTGTGAAGCCAAAGGTTTTTTTGGGGCATGTGGAAGGGGAAAAGCCTGCCCCCAATACCGTTTTGGACGCGCTCAAAGCGTATCAAGAACAGAGGCTATCCCGGCTTTAGGAATCGCTTTTCGGGCGGTGTTTCTCGATCCATGCCTGCGCCATTGCGCCGTTAATGGCTCCCATAACCAAGCCAAAGAAAACCATCGATACCGCGATGGAGGGAACCATCACAAGGCTTACAAGGGCGAGGAGAACCGCAAGCATAGGATCACCAAGCAAAATGCCCGTGCAGAGTGAGCCTATGGGCAGGCAAAACAGCCCAATGGCTGCCCCGTGCAAAACAGCCGCTCCCCAATTGAGCCCTTTGGGAGTTCTGCCCGTCACAATGAGCCAGAACCAAAGCAGAGCATACCCAATGGCGGCTCCCGGTAAGGTGAACCCGTAGAGCATCCACGCAATCGTTCGCGCACTCTGATCGGGTGCTAATGGCAACTGCCCAATGGCGACTCCCACCCCAAACAGAAGAAAAACCAGAAGCAACACTGCGCTGGAGAGCAACAGATTCACAAAAATCATCAGCCCTACATCGGTGCTTCCTGGGCGTCCATACCGTCGTTTTCCTATCATTGTTACTCAAACTCCCCTCTCTGCCTTATCTCTTCAGACTACTCTTTAAGCGATTGAAAGGCACGGTCTGCCGTTTCAGAAAGCAGAACTACCTCGGCATCTGTTAAGATTGCCGAGAGGAATGCGGCTTCAAACTGCGAAGGTGGGAAGTAGATTCCCGAGTCGAGCAAAGCACGAAACCACTGTGCAAATCTTTGTGTGTCGGAACTCTTGGCAGCCGTGTAGTCTGTTACGGAATCCTGTTCGGTGAAAAAGACCGTCAACATAGACCCATATTGATTGACGACGACGGGGATGTTTGCGTTTCGTGCCGATTCGCGGAAATTTTCTGCCAGTGTTGTGCCTACTTGGTCAAGTCGCGCATAGAGGGCTTCTCCCCCTTCTCTGAGCAGAGAGAGCATGGCTAGCCCTGCCGTGACCGCAATAGGGTTTCCTGAGAGCGTTCCTGCCTGATAGACGGGTCCCACGGGCGCGACGGTATCCATTATCTCTCTTTTGCCCCCATAGGCTCCCAAAGGCATCCCCCCACCGACGATCTTACCGAGCGTCGTCATATCTGGCGTAACTCCAAAACGTGCCTGCGCCCCTCCATAGGACAGACGAAAACCGGTCATCACCTCATCGAAGATCAGCACCGAGCGAGAGGCTATGGTCACCTCACGCAGAGCCTCTAGGAAGCCTGAAATGGGAGGCACACAGCCCATATTCCCCACTACTGGCTCCACTATCACACAGGCGATGCTCTCCCCATGTAGGGCAAAGAGTTCGCGTAGAGCAACAATATCGTTGAAGGGGAGTGTGATGGTGTCTGCGGTGACGGCTGTCGGCACTCCAGCACACTCTGGTAATCCTAGAGTCGCCACTCCCGAACCCGCCTTCGCCAATAGAAAATCGGCATGACCGTGATAGTTTCCCTCAAACTTGACTATCTTGGTGCGTCCTGTATAGCCTCGTGCTACTCGGATCGCGCTCATGGTCGCCTCTGTCCCCGAAGAGACAAGGCGCACTTTCTCAATGGAGGGAACGGCTTTCACTATCTCCATTGCCAGCTCCACTTCGAGAGCGGTCGGCGCACCAAAGGTTGTGCCACGCGCTAATTGGGCTTGAACGGCGGAAATAATGCGCGGATGCGCGTGTCCCATGATCAAGGGACCCCATGAGCCAATGAGATCAAGATAGCGGTTGCCGTCGGCGTCGATCAGCCACGCGCCCTCTCCTCGCTCAATGAAGACGGGATCGCCCCCCACTGCCCGAAATGCCCGTACTGGGGAGTTTACTCCGCCGGGGATAACCTCTTTTGCTTGTGCAAACAGATGCTGAGATGTTTCGCGATTCATGCGCTCACTTTCGTTGGTTTTGGCGTGCATGCTATTTACGAGGATGCTTCCAAGCAACCCACTCACCACTCGTTCCTAAGACTCTCCAACCCTTTTCCTTCGTATAAGACATGCGTACTTTAGTTTCCGGTAAATCCGAGTGCATTTTGGTCTTGAATTTGCTCTGAGTTCCGCTTCCGCCTTCGGTGGGCGGTGACTCCGGTGGTAAGATGGGCGGTGACGCTGTTCTTTTTTCGGATTTGCCCTAGCGGTTCGGGCAAGTT
>CAMCUQ010000100.1 GCA_945878775.1 Chthonomonas calidirosea | reverse complement strand
TGTGTGAACAGCGGGATTATACGGTAGACTAGAGAGGACATCAGGTACTCCGGGAAGAGGATTTGTTTGGCGACTTAACTCTACCTCAGAAGTTGCCTGATGTCGTAACACACTTTTTGTCTACATACTTTTACCGGAAACTAAAGAAGAAAGTATTGCTCATTGCTACTTCACCTAAGATTGTTCAACCGCTTAGTGATCGAACTCAGTCTCGTTTGTATACTATCGCTCAGCAGATGGAAAGCCCTAACGAGATAGCAACAGTAGCAGAACTTGTTTGGCAACATGGCGTGGACTTTCCGAAGACACTTCTTGAGGTATGTGAGACATTCTTTATCGAATGTGTGTTCAGATTATCCAGAGACACAAGCCAAGAGGCAATCGATGCGTTAAAATACTTACGGGAAAAACATGGCGGAGGTAGTAGAGGACTCATTGAAGAACGCATGGAAGGGCAAAAACAACGTATTCAAGAACAAAAGAAGAAGCGCAAGCCTGCTTCCACAAAAGTAAGACAGAGTACAATACCAGATCGACATTGATAGATGCACTGGGGAACTTTCCTAGCCCTCCTGTCGCTCCGCCTGCATCGCAATGAGCAGGAGTGTGAACATTTGCGGAAGAGCGTCCAGTCCATTTTGGCAAAGGCTTTCCAAAAGAGGCTTTGGCACTGTAGCCTCTAGGAGGCGGGGCATGAGTGACGAGTTTCCTTTCAGTGCCGTAACCGATAGGATACACCCTACCCTACCATGAACGCAGATACAGGATGTACTGAAAACCGTTCGATATTATCTTTGGGGAAAGCTCAAGGCATAAGATGCTATTATCACCAACAAGCAAACGTATTCTCTATAGGGCATTCTTAGGAGGTATGATTCTAGTTCTTTGTGCTGGGTGCTCCCCCTATCAACAAAAGACAACTGCAAGCACTCGTTCCAATGACCATTGCCTGCTCTTGAAAGCTCTTCAGGAGCAGGACGACAATAAAGCGTCCTTACTCTTGAAACAGGGCTATTCCCCTAACGAGCATTACACAGAGGAAATATCTGAATATGACTCTGACCATAGTGGTCTCGAAATAACGCATGGAACAGCCCTCATGATAGCGTGTGCCAATGGGAATTTAAAGATGGTAAGGGAGTTATTATCCTATGGTGCCAATCCAAACCACGTTGATAATATTGGTGTTAGTGCACTAATCTATGTGTGTGGATCAACATCTGTAGAACAGGTGCCTTCTATTATACTTGAGTTACTGAAGCACGGTGCAAACATAGATCATGCGGATCAACAGGGTTGGACACCATTGATCGAGGCGGCGCGCTCTGGTACTGAAGAATGCGTGAAATTGTTGTTAGGCAAAGGTGCTAAGGTAGATTTTCAAGATAATATGGGACGCACTGCTTTGATGTTTGCATCAAATCGCTGGGCTCCCAGAATTATGCAAAGCCTGCTTCAGGCTGGCGCTAGCCCCAAAAAACGAGATTATCAAAAGCATACGGCAATAGATTACATTCAGATGGACGTTATTGACTACTCAATGGCGTGGCGCCCTACAGATATGACACAAGCAGAATTACTCAAAGTATTGAAACAGGCTGATACGAGGTAGCCCTCGACCCTCTAGCACATGGCTTAACAATTGGGTCTCTTCACGCCTTTCACCTACAGTCCGGTTAGAGAATGTAGGCAGAGGTGTTGATATGGGAATAGCCTGCCGTTACACAATACCGCATGGAGTGCTCTTATCCCGAACTCACGTTAACTAGTAGTATTCACCACGTCCTACCGTGAACGCATATCCAGAGTTCACAAAAGCATACACTACCTCAGAAAGAGGGTTTGGCATTGATACACCTAAGAAGAATCGCCATTATTGTGCTGTGTTGCTTATTGACGAAGTCTCTATACGAATGGTACCACCCCAAACAACCTCCTATCGTTGAAGCCGTGCTAGCAAATAACATCACTGAAGTGAATAGGTTGCTAGCACAAAAGGGAGCAGAGGAAGCCCTCTATCGTGATTACGAAGTTGTGCGTCCTTTGCTCGTACTTGCAGCAGAACGAGGGCACTACGATATGGTTGTGAATCTTCTCGACCATAGAGAAAACATCAATGTCAGTGATAATTACAACATTACAGCTCTCAGCATGGCAGTTATTGAAGGACATAAAGAGATTGTCCGTCTCTTGCTGAAACGTGGTGCAAACCCCAATACAGATCACTCACTTCAGATTGCGATAGAGTCGAAAGACGCACTCATGGTTAAGCTCTTAAAGGAATATGGTGCGAGGTAATCTCCTATCCCTCCTTATTTCTCCAACTCCCAACAAAAAGACAGGGTATAATTGCATACGAGGAATTCTAGGCGGTACAGTCCTGCTTGTAGTTGGGCAAAAACTTAAGGCACACTCAAGCGCACCCCAATTCCTCTTCTCCTTGCCTTTCTTCTTGTGGTGGGGTAAACACCTTATCAGAACAAAGGTTTCCTTCGATAAAAGAGTATAACGAAGGACTTGGGAGAAAGAAAGGTTTTAGGTAGATTATGTTTGTTGATGAAGTCGAGATCGAGGTGCTGGCAGGAGATGGAGGCAACGGCGTTGCCACTTTCCGCCGTGAAAAATTTGTGCCGAATGGGGGTCCCAATGGAGGGGATGGCGGGCATGGTGGGAATGTCATCCTAAAAGTGGATACCAACATCAACACGCTCCTCGACTTTCGCTATCGCCACACCTATAAAGCAACACGCGGAGGCGATGGAGCCAGCAAGAATATGTTTGGCAAAGATGGTTCCCACCTCGTTCTAAAAGTTCCTCCGGGAACCATCGTTACAGACCTGAAAACAGGCAAGATTGTGGCGGACCTCAGTGCCTCCAATGCGATGATGGTCATTGCACATGGCGGTGTGGGCGGGCGTGGTAACCAACACTTTGCGACCTCCATTGAACAGGCTCCCAAATTCGCCGAGAACGGAGAGCCAGGAGAAGAGCGTCACCTCAAACTAGAAATAAAACTTCTCGCAGACGTGGGACTGCTTGGCTATCCCAACGTGGGGAAATCGACACTGATCTCAGCGGTATCTGCGGCGAAGCCCAAAATCGCCAACTACCCCTTCACCACACTCGTTCCCAACCTCGGCGTTGTCTACGTGGAGTCAGAACGCAACTTTGTCATGGCAGACATCCCCGGTATCATTGATGGAGCCAGTGAAGGTGTCGGTTTGGGGCATCAGTTCCTACGTCATGTCGAGAGAACCCGCCTCCTGATCCACATACTAGATGTCAGTGGCATGACGGGCAGAGAGCCTCTTGAGGACTTTGATATTCTCAACCGTGAACTCGCCCTCTATAGTGAACCGCTGACGCAACTGCCCCAGATTGTTGCACTCAACAAAATAGATGTTCTCCTCGATATGGAACCCGTGGATACACTGGAAGCGGAGCTAAAAAGCCGAGGCTTTATCGTCTATCGCATCAGTGCCGCCACGCGCAAAGGGTTGCGCCCGCTCATCTTCGATGTCATGGAGAAGCTGGAGGCAATCCACGCAAAAGCACTTGCGGACGCTCCTCCCGTTGAGACAGTAAACATCACCGTAACAAGCACACTCCATGAGGATCGCCAATGGGTCGCTAGCCAACTAGAGGAACATCTTTTTGAGATAGCTGGAAAAGGGATTGAGCGGCTTGTCGCCATGACCGATCTAAACAACACCCATGGTCTCCGACGCCTTCAACGCACCTTGGATCGCATGGGGATATACCGTAAACTAAAGACTTTAGGTATCGTGCATGGAGATACCGTGCAAATTCGTGGCTTAGCGTTCGAATACGCCGACGACGATCTGTATGAGGAAGAGCGCGCGCAAGGGCATCAACGTCGCTCCCGAAGAAAACGACAAGAGGCTGAGGTGGAATGAGGGCAGCGAGCGCACTCAGACTCGTCGTTAAAGTAGGAACCAGTACCCTCACCAATGCGCGTGGGGGTATCGACAGAGGCTTTCTCTCCGACCTCGCACGCCAACTTGCCCAAGAGCAAAGCAAAGGCAACGAGGTGCTCTTGGTCACTTCAGGAGCTATTCGTGCAGGGAAGGATCGTCTCCAACTCGAAACTCCCCTTCCAGATACTCTTCCCTACAAGCAGGCGGCGGCGGCGATTGGGCAGGGGCAACTGATGCACCACTACACGGAAGCCTTCGCTTGGCGCGAAGTCAACTGTGCCCAAATCCTCCTCACCCGTGACGATCTTAGCGATAGAAAACGGTTTCTCAACGCCAGAAACACTCTTCTTGCCCTCCTCAGTTTGGGCGTGGTTCCTGTCATCAATGAGAACGATACCGTCGCTGTAGACGAGATCAAGTTTGGAGACAACGACTCCCTTGCAGCAAGGGTGGCAACACTGGTAGAAGCCGACCTCCTCGTCATTCTCTCCGATGTCGAAGGACTCTATGCGGAGCCTCCAACCTCAAATGCCGAACTCCCTCCCCCCATTCGCACCGTAAGCAAGATAGATGCCGACATACTTGCGCTAACGGGAGGATCACACAGTGGAGTGGGAACGGGAGGCATGAGAACCAAAGTTGAGGCAGCCCGAATCGCAACCGAAGCCGGCATCCGAACCATCATCGCCCCTGGACGCCGCGAGAACGTAATCACCGAAATAATTGCCGGTCACGAGATCGGAACCACGTTCCTACCCCAACCGGAACCCGAACGCCTCTCCGCAAGAAAACGCTGGATAGCCTACAATGCCCGCCCAAGAGGCTCTGTTACAGTCAACTCCCCCGCACGCCAAAAGCTCCAAAAGAGTGGAGTGAGTCTACTCGCTATTGGTATCACCGCCGTCAAAGGGAATTTTACCGTTGGAGACCTGATCGAAGTGCTTGACGAGAACGAGGCATCGTTTGGGAGGGGGCTTGCGAATTACACTGCATCTGAAATCCGCCAAGTGATGGGTCTTCATAGCGACCGTTTCGAGGAGATTCTAGGTTATCGCGGTTTTGAAGAGATACTTCACCGCGATAACCTAGTAATAGAGACAGACTAGACTGTTTAGACCGTTATCGCACCATGTTTGTGGCGACGGCGATCACCTCTGGGTTCGCAGAATCACGATACTTCTGGAAGTTCTCCACAAAGAGTTTGGCAAGATGGAATGCCTGCGCGTCATACGCCTCTTTATCTGCCCAAGTGTTGCGCGGGTTGAGTATCTCGCTAGGAACCCCCTCAATCGCTTTGGGAATCTGTAGCCCAAAGAATGGCTCCTCCTCAAACTCAGCGTCATCCAATTTGCCTTCAATGGCGGCATCGATCATGGCGCGGGTATAGCGTATGTCGATACGCTCTCCCACCCCATAGGCTCCGCCACTCCATCCTGTATTGATCAACCACACCGTAGCGGCATGCTGAACCAGTTTTTGCCCCAAAAGCTCGGCATAACGGGTTGGGTGTAAGGGCAAAAATGGCATTCCAAAGCAGGCGCTAAAGGTCGCTTGTGGCTCTTTGCCTAGCCCCCGTTCTGTCCCCGCAAGTTTTGCTGTGTAGCCAGAGATGAAGTGAAACCGTGCCTGTGCCAAGCTCAAGCGGCTGATAGGAGGTAATACTCCAAACGCATCTGCCGTCAAAAAGAGAACATGATTCGGGTGTCCTCCTACGCCGGGCAGCTTCGCGTGTGGGATATACGTAATAGGATAGGCGGCGCGTGTATTCTCGGTCAGAGTTTCGTCTGCGAAGTCGGCACTGCGCGTCTCCGCGTCCAGAACCACATTCTCTAGCACAGTCCCAAAGCGAAGCGCGTGCCAAATCTCAGGTTCCTTTGCCTCACTCAGTCGAATACACTTGGCATAGCACCCCCCCTCAAAATTATAGACTCCATCATCCCCCCATCCATGCTCATCGTCCCCAATAAGATCGCGAATAGGGTCTGCCGAGAGGCTCGTCTTTCCAGTCCCACTAAGCCCAAAGAAGAGCGCGGTGTCTTCCCGTTCACGCCCGACATTCGCAGAACAGTGCATAGGAAAGAAATCGCTCTGAGGAAGCAGGTAGTTCAAAATGGTAAAGATACTCTTTTTGATCTCTCCTGCGTACTCGGTTCCACCAATAAGAATTAAACGCTTTGTTAGGTGCACTGCAACAAACGTCTCGGAGGCAGTGCCATCCTCTTCGGGAACCGCTTTACATCCCGGTACATCAACAATAGTAAAGCCCTCTTTATAGACACTCTCTACCGTCTGAAGGGCTTCCCCAAATATATCAGGGCGCACAAAAAGCTGATGGGCAAAGAGACTATGCCATGCGTACTGTGTGATGACACGAACTGGCAATCGGTAGCGGGCGTCGGCTCCACCATACAGGTCTTGTAGGTAGACCTCTCGCCCTACTAAATACCCCTGAACCCTCTTATAAAGGCTCTCAAACCCCGCCTCAGAGAGGGGATGATTCACTGCGCCCCACCAAATCTGATCCTGTGTTGCAGACTCTTGCACGATATACTTATCTTTTGGGCTTCTTCCAGTGAACGCACCTGTGCGAACGACAAATGCGCCCGTGTCGGCAAGAACGCCTTCATTTCGTCGCAGGGCATGTTCCACCAAAACCGCAGGCTCCAAATTGGAAAAGACCTGTGAGACACCCTCCAAGCCTAGTTCCTTCAAACACGTTAATGACATGAGGAGAGTTCCTCCTAATTAGGATTTTTGCTCCGGCTTTGGAGCCAATAGTCTGAACTATTTTTCACAGACTACCAACTATAGTGTACCCCAAAACTGCCTCTCGTTCCCCCCCTCACAAGGCTCTCTTCCCTCTGAAATTTAACAGGGAATCTTCACAAAGCTATGTGATTTTGCTCTCAAAGTCAGGATTTTCAGATCATGCTTCACGAACAGGATTTCGTAAAAGACTTCGAGGCGGAGGTCTATCGAAAAGACGGTAGTACACTCTGGATCATGGAAAAAACACGATCTGTTAGAGATTCAAGCGGAAAGTTACTCTACAATGAAGGGTCAGTCATCGATATTAGCAAGCATAAACGGATAGAACAGCAGCTCTCTCATCAAGCCTTGCACGATGATCTAACTTGCGATGGACGATTTCGGTACAGGCTACTCCTCCATTGCAAGCCTCAGCCTGTTTCCTTTGGATACAGTGAAAATAGATCGTGCCTTTGTCAAACAGCTTGAAGAGAAGGAGCAGGCGCAATCGATCATCGCTGCTATCATCATGCTCTCTCGTGCCTTAAACCTGGATGTAACGGGAGAAGGCATAGAGACGCTACAGCAACTAAATGCACTCACAAAGCTGGGGTGTCATGTGGGGCAAGGCTACCTCTTCTCAAAGCCTCTCTCCGCCTCTGCCCTCACAGAACACTCCTACTTCACTCACGGAGTATGCCCCCACATAGAAGCTCTTGCCGCATAGTATCGGTGGTGCTATGCACTCCAACAAAAAGTCCCTTCTTCTCAAAAAGAGAGGAAGGGACGAAAAAAACCTCTACGACAATTAGAATAACACACGCCTCAAATCTTGATCTTGAAAACGCAGTATTCCAAAAAGCGTAGCCCCCAAGTCAGCAAGATTAACCCTGCACAAATGACCATAACCATCTCAATCCCAAACGCGCCCGTAATTGTTTGGGAGAAGTTGGTCACCTTAGATGTACTAAGAACAGCATGCCCGATGAGTGTATCAAACTTTTCAATCAACGTTCCCATCAGACTTTTCAAACCTTCAAACTGCCAAAAGACCAGTACCGGAACAGCTAGAGTAATAACAGGGGCGAAAAAGTTGTACTTTCTGTGCTGATGTTCGTTGTAGATGATACACCCTTTGCATCGCTCCCGTGCCTGCTGTGGCGTGATATTGGGATTGATAGGAATCTTGACACCACGGGGTCCCACTCTTGTGGGGATGGTCTTGCGCGTCTCTTGATCACTCTTTTCAATGAGGTCTCCAAGCGCGACAAACCCTTTTATTCTTTGCAGCTCCTCCGGCGTCATCTCCTGCTTCTGCCCTGTTCCCGCGAGTTGGATAATGCTTTGCTCACACATACATCCCACGCCCTGCTTCCAGCACTTCGTCTTTGCATGAAAGATTGGGCAGGTTTTGCGAATCCCTTCTCGACAGAACGGCAGTTGCCAACACGCAGCAAAAGCGGGAATGAGTCCTCCAGAATTCTGTTGTTCTGCAGCCCCCTTGCCAAGGCTCACAGCGGTGAGATCGATCTTTTCAGGCGACAAAACACTCTGTATGATGCTGACCACCAACAAAATGACTCCGGGGACAGCAATGGTCATAGCCCACTGATGAAGCCTCAGAAGGGACATTTGAGACGCTTTGCCGGCAACAAGTTGCTTGCCGTCGCCAAAGATCGCGTCGATGGAATATTGCAACCCATACATCAAAAACCCTGCAATGAGGAGGAGTACCACAGGATAGGTCTGCTCTTCAAAGAAACAGATGGCTCCTGCAATAAGGTTTACGATGAGGCATATGTTGAGGTAATACGAGAGGCTTTCGATGGTTTGCAGGACCATCTTTTGCTCGGCAACGCTTCTTTTGGGAACATCAGCCAAACTCCCGGAGAGAATGCCCCAAAGAAACCAGCCTAAACCGAGGACGGTGAGTACCGAAGTTAGTTGGAACACCTTCATGGCGAAATCCTGCACTGCTTGCAAGGTTCCACTACGGGAAGGCTGATGCGATGTAACAGGAGGCACTGATGAGACTCGCTTTCGTAAGCATTCGGTCGTGGGGCTAGCTCAATAGGGGGATGAGCACACCATTCTAGCCCCACAAAAACCGAGAGAACGGCACGAAGCGAAGGGTACCTTTACTTGACACGCTCAAGATAGGTATCGGTTCGCGTATCTACTTTCACTTTTTCCCCCGTACTAACAAAGAAGGGAACCGTAATGACAGCCCCTGTCTCAAGGGTGGCTGGCTTGCCACCACTAGAGGCGGTATCCCCCTTAAAGTTGGGTCCCGTCTCAGTCACTTCAAGCTCCACAAAGGTGGGAAGCTCTGCACCAAGAATTGTGCCGTCGTGTGTGAGAAGGGTAATCTCCATACCATCCTTGAGATATTTCACTGCATCTCCAAAGGTAGCGCGGGAAATATTGACCTGCTCAAACGTCTCAGGGTGCATCACCACATATTCACCATCCATCTCATAAAGATAGGAGTATTTGCTGTGTTGCAGTATCGCTTGTTCAAACTTCTCACCTGCACCAAACGTGCGATCTGCAAGACCACCTGTTCGCAAGTTCTTCAGTTTAGTACGCATAACAGCACCACCTTTACCAGGCTTGTGGTGCTGAAACCAAACAATCGTAAATATGTCCCCATCTATCATGATGGAGATACCGTTCTTAAAGTCGGAGGTATCGATCTTAGGCACGCCGCAATCTCCTTTGCACAACCACAGTTTGCTATCGCCTATTATAGCATATCCACCCTATGGCAACAAGCATTAGCAGTGCAATTCCCAGTGCCTCTCCACCGAACTGGCTCTCTATTTTCTTACTAAACGTTAACTTTAGTTTCCGGTAAAAGTATGTAGACAAAAAGTGTGTTACGACATCAGGCAACTTCTGAGGTAGAGTTAAGTCGCCAAACAAATCCTCTTCCCGGAGTACCTGATGTCCTCTCTAGTCTACCGTATAATCCCGCTGTTCACAC
>CAMCUQ010000099.1 GCA_945878775.1 Chthonomonas calidirosea | reverse complement strand
CCCAGAGTAGCGGACCCCCCTTGCCCAATATTCAACACCCCTTGATCTCCATTGGAGACCTTTAGGTTATCCACAGCAGTGATCAGGTAGTTGTCGTTCGTCGCGCTCGTTGGGTCTACAAACAGCTGCACACTGCGATACCGATAGTTTGCGCCTTGCTCGGCAAGAGAACGAGTTACGAAGATCACTTGCTTTTGCATGAGCACGGTAGAGCCGTCGCTACCTGTTAGTGGAACAGGAACCCCATTGGGCATAAAGGCATCCACCACTTCAACCACACGGTAGTTTCCACTGTCCGCCACAATATAATGGACGGCGGTATAGGGCCCCGTGTAGGTATATGTGACGCCCGTTCGCGGGTTTGTAATACTGATTGCCCCATCGGGCGCACCAGTGCCTTCTGTATAGTTGTGCACGTCGGTAGGCGTATTCAGCGAGAGCGGATCGCCCGGACGCAACATTTGCAAACCGTTCTGCACACTTCGTAGTTCGTAGCTCACATAGCCGCTTTTGTCTGTCTGAATAATTCGATGGTTGCCAGAATCTGCAACAAGAAAGGTGTTCTGCCCCGTTTGACGCACCACATTGGGACGGGAAAGCGGCGTCCGAATAACGGCGGTTTGTGCATTTGTAGCACGTGTTGGTGCCACAGTGCGCGTTCCATCCAAAGACCAGACGGCGTTGCCAGCCGGATCAACAAGCAGGAGGCGATTGTTGTCGGCGATGAGCGTGAGTTGTTGCTCCAAAGCCGCAATCCCTTGCGACGCTCCCACTGCCAATACATTCGCGCCCCCAACGGGAGGGTGAATGATTGGAATATTGAGAGGTGAACCGTCGTTACCGGCAAGCACCGGAGTTTTGGTAAATCGATAGGAGCCACTGGAGAAGATGGGAACCTGTGTTCCACCTGTTCCCCCTCTCAATTCTAATGAAGCGACATGACCATCTGTCGTTCCGAAGTAGAGGGTATCTCCAATAACGGTGGGACCGCTAGCAGGAATCGCGTTCTGAAGCTTCGTGTCGCTCACCAATCCGTTTTGTGGGATAATCGTGTACCAGAGTACATTATCAAGAGGTCCCAAGCCCGTTTGCCTGTTCACAATATCGATCTGGTCTGTGTTCGCGGCTCCCGGCGTGCTCAGAAGGACTTGTATCGGCAACGAGGTATTTATCGCGTCTGCACGAGGCTGACGGCAGTCCGTAATGGTGATATTCCCCGTATCCCGATCCACGGTGAAGTTGCGCCCTTCGATCAGTTCGATATAACGGGTTTCGGCGGCGGTGGACTGGAAGAGGTCCACCTGTCTCACACGCACTTGCACCACATTGTTTGGAATGGCGCGTCCTATGGAGAAGGACATCGTGGGGTTTGCCCGCATTGCCAAGACCACAGTCACAGGAATCGTGTTGGACGCATTTCCAGAGCTTAGTACCCCGTTTGCTACCACATACGCGACATGGTTCAGTATGGCAGGAGAGCCTACCGGTACGAACTGCGAGATAAAGAACGAGTTATCGGGAACCTGATTTCGGAATGTGTCATGGTTCACCAAGCGTGGAAGAAGGTTGATTCCTCCAAAGTTCCCACCCGTGTGCGGGCTGAACATCCATGCCACTTCTGCACCAGAACCACGATCTCCGCCCCGCGCTCCGCCTGTTTGTCCTGCACCAGTGTCGTACTGCTCTCTTAGGCTAAAGATACGTCCGGGTTGGACATTCCCTGCCCAGTTTGTCGTAAACACGAGTGAGTCGTCGGAACCGATGCCCGCAGAGCCGTTCGTAAAGGTTGCAATGGGGTCTTGCCCCACACTCGGCAGATTGAATCGACGTGCAGTCGTAAACCGGCTCATGTCTGGTGCAGTCATATTGACGGCATTTATCGCAAAGCCGGGCCAGTTGAGCGTGTAGTCTGCAACCAGTTCGGAGTTTATGGGTAGCGGGCTGGTGAGAAGAACCTCCATGGCATGGTTGCCACCCGTCCCGTTATAGTTCATGCTATAGTCTGTCCCATCAGTGAGAACTACCGTAGCAATCACATTGCCTAGCGAGTCGCGAGTCACACGAGTAAGTGTGGGACGCAGTTCCGTCACGTTACCGAGATACCAAGGAACGCGCCTTCGCTCACCTTGTGGTCGGAAGCGGGTCGCCGAGTCATCTCCAGGTGTAGCCTGTAGCGGTTCCCCCTTTGTCCCAAACCAAATGCCACACACATTACCCGTTCGCTCATTGCTATAGGCAACGGTGGGGGCATAGATCATTTTGTCTAGCGCACCCGAAGCGCGATCTCGGACATAGCCGACGGCAAGAGAGCCAATGATGTCGGGCAAACCAGCAACATTTCCGCCCAAGTCGTTGCGCGGGCTAGGAGCCATTGCGTTCGCACTCTGAAAGAGGTTTGCGCCCGTGATCGGGTTCAGCGCAACGATACGCCAAGGATGGTTCGCATCACCAGAGGTATTGCGCGTATAGGTGAAGACAACACCTTCCGAGACGGCGGGTGCAGGAACAGGCAACGGACTCAACGTGCCCAAAAGACTTCCCTCAACACTTCCACCCCCTGCGCCAAACTGCCACAAGAGATTCGTGGTACTCTGCAAGCGAAAATTGGCGTCGCGGGGGAAGGCTTCGTAGGCATAAGTAATTCCTGTTGCCGCAGTGACCATCACCACATCAACGACGCGGGAAGCACCCTGATTATATACAGAATAGGCGGTGGGTGTGGAGTAGCGCACTCCGCCAGTGAGTTGGATGTTCCATATCTCATCGTAGGGCGCACCCAGATAGAAATCAGGGATGCCACTATCACTGTTCAGTCCATTGCGATCCATACGTTGTCCGGGATTCGCCTTAAACGCGTGCAGTATCGAGCGGCTATCGACAAAGAAGACGCCTCCCTTGTAGACGATAGCTCCAGAGCCAATCCCAGCCGCACTGTTCGGAATGGAAGACCATTTTCGCGCGATACTGGAGCCAATCTGCTCGTTGCTACTGGCAGTCCGACGGGAGTTTGAGGCTTCTGTAGGAGCGGCACTTGCCCACGCCACAATATTGTATGCCAACTTCAGATCGTTTATCACGACCTTCAGCATATTTTCACCAGAGACAACGCCGTCGTTATTCCCTTCTCCCAAACTGGAACCACCGACAAATGCACTCACTCCTGTAGCGATACCTGCGGAGCTAATCACAACATGCCCTGCACCATAGTCTCCAGCACTGATATAGGCGGAATTGGGTAAACCCCGCACGCGCAATATAGGAGAGTATATACGTGGGTTCAGCGGAACCGCTGCGTTCGCACGATGCGGACGCCGTCCCGCGTAGCTATAGGCTCCAATCTCCCGAATGTCGATCTCGGCAAGACTGTAAGGAGCTGTCAGTAGTGGGTGGAAACGCGCGGAAGGAACGGCGCGATAGGTTTGTGAAACGGGACCATTAAACGTAAGGGGTGTAATGAACGGCGCGTTCGCATTCACGTCAGAGCCGCCCTCATCCTCCAAAATTAAGGTTCCACCAGCATCGACAAAACCTTGAATGCGACGACGCTCGCTAGGCGTAAAGCTCAGTGTGTTGTTTCGAACCGCCATAAGGAGAACGTCAAATGTCCGCAGATCAGCGTCCGTAGTCGTATCCAGATTCACTTCCCAATAGGCACCGATGTTCTTGGTAAGGCTGGCTCCATCACGAAAAATGAGCGCTTCGGGAGTTCCCGCTGTGAAGGCGGGGTCATTGGGGGCACGAAGCCTCCAGCGTTGCACCATACCAGAAGTGATCTGGCTCGGTGCAAGCGGATTCACGAAATCCCATCCACCCGGCTTAACATCGATCCGTTTTTCAAGAACATAGAAGAAGTGGGGGTTCACGTTTTGAGGTCCCACACCGCCCGCAATGCGGGTTAGCGAGGCGTTTGATACCAAGACACCCGCGTTAATCTGGCGTTTGGCACTTGCATAGTTGGTAGCCTGCGCCAAGACTCTTGTCTGCGGCAGGTGTGTCAACAGAGTCCCCCACACCAGTGTGAGAGCTACTACCAAGCGCATATTTGAACGTACATTACGTTTATTCATCAGTTTCCCACCTTCACTTCAAAGCGTCCTACAATTAGCTTCCAATGTAAGAGTTCAGGGTTGTGTGAAGCATTTTAACCCCCTCTAAATCTCCTCCTTCATTAAGGAGAGACTTTGGCATAAACTGAAAATGGCTCCGTGCTCTTCTCACATTGAGAGGAAGGAAGGCTTTTCAGTCTTGTGCATTCACCCTTCCCTTAGCGAAGGGGAAGGGTTGGAATGGGGTTATACCCACGACGGCAAACGATTAGCTTCCAATTGGGCGGTCTGCTTCGCCAAAGTAGAGCAACCCCGGACATACAGGCAATTTTGGAACGGGCGGTAATACCTGTCGGATGGCAGGTAGCAATGTCACCGACGCATCCAATGGGCTTGGTACGGCATCGCGTTGGATGGCGCGTAGGGCGCGATTCAGGCGCGTTGCATGCGAGTCTAGGTCTAGCGATGTCGGGCTAAGGTACGGTAGTGCCAGTGCAGGATCGTACAGGAATCGAATACCACGCGCGATGTTTGCCGTCTTCTCCAGAGGAGTTCGGAAGTCCTGTGTTCGGTCTGTTCCTGGGCTATAGAGCGCGGGGTCGGTCCCTTTCATATGATCGTCAGGAATGACTACCGAAGAGGAACCATAGTTTGAAGGAATATAACCCCAACGACCATTCCAAACAGACTGGTCTCCACTAGATGCCGTATAGTTCTCCGTCACAGAGCCATTTATCGTGATGCGAACATCCAGCGGCTCTCCAAAGAAGGGAAATGCATCCTTTTGTATCTTTTCATTGACGGTGTCCAGTTGGGTTCCATCGGGTCCGATATTGTAGCTAGGACGTCTCTGCGAGGCAAGAAACGCTTCGCGGGTGTCCGCAGGGTCTGGGTTGAACCCGTATCCTGGCAAAATGAAGAACGACTTCTCTTGAGCATAGAAGACTGCCTCTAGCCGAATGTCTAATGGCACAACTGCCGCCCCACCCAAAAGATACTCCGTGGAGCCGTTTGAGAAGACTTCGCGGAAGCCATACTGCAAAGGTTGCCCTGTCACAGGATCGATTAGTACGTTATCGGTATCCAGACTGGCTTGATCCATCATCAGTCGTATCACGTTTTCAGAGCCGGGGCTAGTCTGAACTTGATAACTCCCCACGCCGTCCAATCGGAACGCCTTCTGCTCAAAGCGAGGCGCAATAGACGAAGGATCGGTGGAAGGAATTGACGAAGCCGCCGAATTCAAGAACTTTGCGCCCAGAATGTAGGTCTGTTGTGGCACGATATTGCCCGAAGCATTGAACGGATAGAAGGCGTTTGTTCCAGAGAGACCTGGGTTTATCAGCAGATTGATGAACGTCGGTCCTGGAGAGAGTGCCGCATGGCGCAAGAGCAAGAAGATTGGGCTTGCCGTAGCTCCCTGCTTGTACCCTCCAACGGTATCGGTAGGATGGATACCAAAACTAAAGCCATAGTCGAAGGTCGGTCGTGACTGCCCAAGTTCCACATTGAAGGCGTCCAGGTTGGGCGAGAACCGCGTCCAGACGTTACCCTGGTTCTGTGGAGCCATGAACTTCGTGGTATTGACACACACATAGTCTTTTGCCAAGACCGCCAAAGTAGAGCCACGCTCTAGGGCGACGTTTGTTCCATCGGTATTGCCATCCCCTTTGACGATGTTGCCTTCCGCATAGGCGGTTCCGCCCGTCACAATGGTGAGGTGAACGCGCCCTAGCTTCAGGTTTGTAAGGGTCTCGCCGCTAGAGGTCCGATTGGTTATCGTGCCATAGGCTCCCTTCACACGGACGTTTCCTTCTGCCATCAGCACGAGGCTCACACCATACGAATCGGGATCGGCATAGGGCTTATTGGAAGCACCGGGAATATCCCCATCGTGTGGCAAGGGAGGCAATGGATAGGGCGTTCCGTCGGGAAGCGTATAGCTAGAACGCTCAGCATCGGTCAAGGGAATCTCAATAACCTTGCCACCTTGAAGAGTGGAGGACGCACCGTTCGGTAGTTGGAACTGACGATCATCGGAGCGCGTGAGCCTAATTTTGTTACCCAACAACTCCACGAGGACTCCGGGGGGATTATAGAACGGTCCCTGCCAATAGCCCTGTGCAAACTGTGCGTTCGGGTTCAGCCAATCGGCGCGTAGCGAATAGGAGCCGCCGACGTTGTTGCCGTTCGTTTCCCGTTGCAGGTCGTCAGGGTTATTGATATAGACATTCCGTCCCCAACCCGTCTCCCCTGTATTAAAGCGATTGCCATTGCTGTCGGTTGTCCAGAAGCCTGAGTTCCGCGTGATCTCCCGGTAGCGCAATACGCCACCAATATACGTATCGATGACGGGCGGCTCAAGGGTTGGTATGGAGCGCGAGAAGCCATTGGCGTCCAGTTGGGTAGAGCCATCACGTATCAAACCGTTGAAAGTGCGATACTGAGGATCGGTACTGGGGCGCAGTGCATTTGCAAGATCAGGGACAGCACTGATGGGCTGATTCACGTATGTGGTGCGATCTTGTGAATCGACAACATTATTTCCATCGGTATCGCGTATCGCTTCAAGCTGAATATTGCCAGAAGTATAGACACCCTCTGGATTCAGGCGATTGTCGATATTACCGGTAGCGTCTACTGTGCCACGAGGTCCCGCATAGAGATAGACATCTCCCACGAACTTGATACCCCCGTTGACACGAATGGAGGTTCCAAAAACGCGGTTGTTGTTGTTCACTCCGTTAGGCGCGAGGGCAATCGTTGGGTCACCGAGGACGGTAGCGACAGGTTTTCCGGTCGCACTAGAACCGATTACAGCCTCATTAAACGAGTGGCTCTTATTGGTGATGAAGCGCCCGTAATCGGTAAGCCCGATCTGCTTGAAAGCGATCATCTCACGACGAAGTTGGGGTGCTAGTCCGTTCTGAACAAAGACCGTTGGGTCGGAGCCGTTTCCGACATCACCAGAACGCCCTACCGACTCGATCTTGATCAGGTTACTGCGAGGGTCTTGAGGGTTTGGCTCATAGGAGATACGCACAAGAGCGCGTCCACCACGCATAGGAATGCGGGTAAAGCCTCCTAGTTCCACCAACCAGTGATAATCGGGATCGGTGATACCAGATGTGTCGTTGCCCCCAACAATGGGTGCAGTAGGGACAGGACGCCAGTCGGCTCCATCGGTGCTATTCATTAGCTGCTCGTCGCAGTAACGGATGCCCGCCTGTGCCAGGTCAAGAGCGTCTCGTGTTTCACGGTTGCGTCCCACATTAATAAGGTTGCGTCCTATTTGAGCGACAAAGATAGCACCCACAAAGAGCAACACAAAGAGGACGGCAAGTACGATGACGAGTGCTTGACCGCGTTGAGCGCGAGAGGCAGATATTGCATGGCGATTTTGCCAGTTATATTCGGACATAGTTCAGTAACGCTCCCCGGAAATGGAGTTCCCCTGCCACAAACCCAAACGGCAGGGTTCTCTCTTCTGGTTATTTAGATAGCGTCTTAGTGCGGAAGGTTCCGTACTTTTATCTTTGTTGTCAAAGTTGTGGACTGAGGGCGACCAGAGCGCGTATCGTAAAGGCGCATTTCGATGGTCAAGTTCATCAGTTCACGGGTTAGATAGTCGGCTTTGACGATATCGTTCGTGCGATTCATCTGGAAGTTATAGTACACTTCTACCGGAGCCGATGCACCGCCCCCTGCCACGCTGATGGGCAGGCTATTGGGACCATTTGGTAGGTTCGGGTTGTTTGGGTCAGTAGTATCCAGTTGGCTACTAAACTCAATATAGCCTATACGAACCCGTGGGTCATTCACATCGGCGGCGATTGCGTTCGGCACATCTTCGTAGTTGATTTTGTACTCGTTCAAACCGATGGAACCCGCATTCGCAGAGACACGGGTGTATTGGACTCTCTGTCCAAAATTGACTCCCGGTCGTTGATCGGGTCCATAGACACGCTCAGAGCCAGGGATGATACGCACTCTTGGTATATCCCCGACGGCGGTGCGGAATATATCGAGTGGGCTACGCGCCGCAGAGGGATTCAGTTGTATCCCACCCCAAGTGTTGTTCGGTAGCGTATCGAGGCGCAAGAAACGCTTGCCATAAGTTCCTGCAAGATTGTCGTTGATCTCTTGAGGACTGTATCGGGAAGGCAAAGGGTTCCAATTCGTATCATGAACATAAACAGATGCTGCGAAACCAAAGTTCACAAGACCCGTTCGTGCATCGGGAACGAACGCGAACTCTGGGTTATTGTTGCGCCATGCCCCTGTAGTGGGGTCGGGATCGGGTCCTACGTTTGGCAAGGAGCCTACATTGACGGGAGGTGTTCCCCCCGGAGCAACGTCAATACGCACTATCTTGGGTTGCCCTGTATTGGTTTCGTTTGCCGGAACAAACTGAAAGTAGGTCAAAGGGTTGAGTCCCAGGGGATCGCCTGTCAGACTGTTCAAGTTCCGAAATACCATGACACGATGGGGCTGTGACCAGTGGTTCGAATGTGCCAGGAAAGTCACGGGCGCACCACTTGCCGATTCGTTGTTTGAGCTATCTAGCGCACCGGAGGTCAACTGCTCATTCTCCACATAGGCAGGAGCAAATGAGATCAGTGTTCGCAAGCCTTTGGGAAGCCGTGTGTTCGGGTCGTTATAGACAACAGCGCGAGTGTTCTCATCACGATCCACAGCAAGTAGATCGACTTTGTTCTTTGCTACCATAGAGGCAGAGACGGCACGCCAGTTCTCCCAAACCTCAACCTTGCCATCACCATTGATGTCCTGCCAGCCCTCTGCCGCCCAGCGTGTGGGGTCACCATCTCCGCCTGCCAACGAGCTATCATAGAAGAAGTTCGGGTCATGGAGTTGGATCGGGTCGGTGAAGCTATCGG
The DNA here is from genome assembly GCA_945878775.1 of Chthonomonas calidirosea. Taxonomy (GTDB): domain Bacteria; phylum Armatimonadota; class Chthonomonadetes; order Chthonomonadales; family Chthonomonadaceae; genus CAIJLM01. The sequence goes on along the minus strand of CAMCUQ010000099.1, from coordinate 949 downwards.
TCACGTTTCCACTGGAATCAACGGTGTGGAAAAGCTTCAGGTTCGGAATATAGCTGTTTGGATCGCTAGGGTTGGGAATGTAGGCAAGCACTTCCGCTTTGTAGACAGTATAGCGGTTGTCGTTTTGCTTATCGCCCACCTCAAGCCCATTCAAATAGTTTTTCGCAGGCATCCCATTCGTCCGCTCATCATCTGGGTTATTCGGGTTTAGTGAATGGGTATCCAAAATGGCGGCGTTGTCGGTCAAGCCCACAAAGACCCGTAGGAGTGCGCGACCGGGAACCAAGGGGAGCGCGAAACCGCTCTGCCCCGGAGTGGCACTATCAGGATAGATAGGCTGTCCTGTGGTGGGGTCAACAGGCGTGGAGCCAGGGGTTTGATCCAGTGCATGAGCGGGGCGCACCGTCTCCACCATGGCAAAGCGTCCCTTAGTCATAGTCGGGTTTCCGCCACTGTCTGGAACCCAAAGGTTGATCGGGGTCTGCGCGTTGTCATAGACAAAGACGGCATTCTCCAGAAGTCCCTCTATCTCTCGTGAGAGATCGCGGGCAAACTGTTGCGTCTCGATCTGCGTGTTTGCTCGGCTCGTTAGGTTAAAGCTATCGAAGAGCGGCTTGAAGATCAGCGTGAAGAGAATGGCTGTGAGGGCAAGCACAACGAGAAGCTCTACAAGTGTAAAGCCCTGTCTGTGCATTTGTCTCTTCATGGAGCGTGTTCTATTCTGTTTTAGGGGCGCAATCGCATTCATCGCTTCCACCCACATTATTATTCGGTTCATATTAGACATCACCGTTCCTAAACTAGTAGTTCATTCGCCTAAAGATTGGTATTTCAAGAGGGGGTAGAGTTTTCTGAGTTTGACTCTCGCCTCTTCCTTAGCGAAGCGCCATTTGACGGTGTGGGGAGTGGAGTTCCGCTCTCTCTCCCATGCGGATGTCTCGCTCTGTAG
>CAMCUQ010000098.1 GCA_945878775.1 Chthonomonas calidirosea | reverse complement strand
CAAACTTGCCCGAACCGCTAGGGCAAATCCGAAAAAAGAACAGCGTCACCGCCCATCTTACCACCGGAGTCACCGCCCACCGAAGGCGGAAGCGGAACTCAGAGCAAATTCAAGACCAAAATGCACTCGGATTTACCGGAAACTAAAGTCCTTATCACCTCAAAAATAGAAATAACACAGCAAAGTATAGCACAGCAGCACGTCTCTTGCCCCCTTGTTTCATACCCAAAAGAGAACTAAATTTCAAAAATGCATCACGATTAGGGTTGACAACCCCCTAGTCGATCTGCTATGCTAGCCCTTGTGTGTCGGGATTGTGAACTAAATAACAATCCCAGTGTGAGATACACTACAAGATTCATGGCACTTTCGCCTTGACCCAACAGAAAAACGACAAGAGGAAGGAGACCCCGTGTTAAAAAAAGAAGAACTTCGCTGGGTGCAAGGGTGCGTAGCAACCGCAGCAGCCCTCTTTGTACAAGCTAGCCTGCCCGCAGGCGCTTCCCAAAAACACGTGCTAAAACCCGGTGAGTCCCTCAGCGCAGTGGCTCGCAAGTTCGGAGTATCCGTCAAGGACATCTTGCAAGCGAACGCAATTACAGATGCCTCCAGCGTTCGTGATGGCAAGATACTCACCGTTCCAGACCCACCAAAAGGACTTAGCGTCCCAAAGACAATTAAAGAATCGCGCTTTATTGGCGGAGACCGCGTCAAAGTACGTAACTCCCCAAGTAGCGAGGCGCGTCCTGTTGCCTACTTCGATAAAGGCGTACCTGTAACGCTTACTGCCCGTCGAGAGGGTTGGGCGCAAGTAGACCTCACGGACGGACGCATTGGTTGGGTACGCGAAGACCTCCTTTCCGGTAAGGCAAATGCGCCTGCGGTGCAGGTCGCGAGTACACCTACCAAACCCGCTTCCAAACCCATAACCAAGCACACTGTTATCGCGCACAAGACGGAACAAAGTCACGAGAAAGTACGCAAATCGGCACGTGCACGACAGACAGAGATCGCACAGCGAAGCAGTGAAAAAACACGCAAGCACTCCCCTCTGAAACATAAAGAGGTTGCCCGTGTTCAACACAAGCATTGGACTCAATCGGGACAGCAAACTGCTCATGTGCGACACTATGGACGCGGTAGCTACATACAAGAGGCATCCGCACCAAAGCCAACTACAGAAGTCCTGAGTGAAGCACTCTCCTACCGAGGAACTCCTTACCGCTACGGCGGTGCCAGTCGTGGTGGCTTTGATTGCTCAGGATTTACCAGCTACCTCTATAACAAACGAGGTGTAGGGTTACCTCACTCCGCAAGCGGGCAGTTCCACAACGGCAAACAAGTCGCTAAAGGCGAGATGAAGCCAGGAGACCTCGTCTTCTTTCAAACGGTTACAAAGGGCATATCCCATGTCGGCGTCTATGTCGGTAGCGGCAAATTCGTCCACTCTTCCAGCCGTCGGTCGGGTGGAGTGCGCGTAGATAACCTAAACGAAGGTTACTACAACCAGCGTTTCCGTGGAGCACGGCGCGTCCGCTAGTGTGACTACTACGAAAAACAAAAACCCACTTGTCTTTTAGGCAAGTGGGTTTTGCATTGAATATATCGGATAAAAATATCTGGATATAGCGGTACTTCCCGTAACAATTCACACTCTACATCGTCAAACTTCGCAAGAGAGCCGCGTCAACAAACGGCGCACCATTCCAACACCATTCTTTGAGGTAGGTATCCCAATCGTGACATGCCATAGTCGACGTGCCATTCTTGCACTTTCACCCGCATTTTTCATCGCCGTTAGCCTCTGTTTGCTCTCATCACGCGCCTTTGCGCGTCCAGAATTCGTAGAGGTGCTTTTGAAAGCCTATACTCCCGCGAAAGACAGTGCGCTTTTCAAAGCAGCAAAGTCGTGTACGTCCTGCCACGCGGGGGGACCACCCAAACTAAACCCCTACGGCAAAGACGTTAAAGAAGCACTTCGAGCAAGTGGCTCCAAGGCACTAACGCTTACCACACTGCAAAGCATCGAAGCGAAAGATTCCAATGGCGATGGAGCCTCGAATGGAGACTCTCTACGTGCCGGTAATAACCCCGCAGAAGCGGATGCCAAGCCGACAGGAATCACACCAACCCAACAAGGTACAAGTGGCGCGAACGAAAAGACAAATACCAAGAGTGCAGAGGCACCATCCGATAGCCCCTTCAACATTAAAAGCCTTATCGCACCAAAGCACGCCAATCACCCTGTACTTGTACACTTTCCTATCGCCCTCTTTATGATCGGGCTCCTTTTTGATATACTCGCCATACGGCAAAAAAAACCTCTCCTTATCCAAGTCGGCTACTACAACCTCCTTGTTGCTACAATATCCACTCTGCCCACCCTTCTCTCAGGGCTTGGTGCGTGGCAATGGGCATATGGAGGCGTTCCCCTCACAGGCTATTTACTCCTGCATCTTTGCTTAGGCATCGTCACGTCCTTGCTGCTGTTTACGTTATGGAAAATGAGGGCAAAAAAGCGTGATGATCTCTATCAAGGGATAAACGGAACCTACTTCTTGTTAGCAACAATTGCCCTAATACTCATTATGGTGACAGGGCATCTCGGTGGTTTTCTTATATTTGATAGCTAGGAAAACAGACCAACAAGAAAAAAGCAAGGTACAATAGTGAGAAGAAAAAACACAGTGCCTACAAGCTTTGCCCAATTTGCCTTGTATGCAGGACTCAAACAGAAGGCTAAAAGACGCTCATGAACCGACGAGATTTCTTACGCGATACGACCATTGCATCGCTAACCACCGCACTCACATCAGGTGTGCTAACGCCCAAGAGCGCAACAGCACAACGTAGTGATGTGCGAGAGGACAAAAAAGAACCGCCTCCCCCGCCTGTCGCTACAGCAGTCATTGGACTGAGTGTGCAGGGGCGAGAGATAATCTCTTCATTGGCGCGCCAAAATAGCTCCCCCAAATATGTTTGTGATGTTTATGACGGCAAAATCTTTGTGAAAAAGTCGCAAGCAATTGCCCCAACTTCCACATTCACAAAAGACTATCGCACCATCCTAGACGATAAGACCATTCAAGCTGTTTTTGTTGCCACTCCCAGCCACAAGCATAAACAGATCGTGCTAGATGCGCTTCAGGCAGGCAAACACGTCTATTGCGAAGCCCCTCTTGCCAACGACATAAACGAAGCCAGAGAGATCGCACGTGCAGGTAGCTCCTCCTCCTCCGTTTACCTCTTTCCAGGCTTGCAATACCGCTCAAACGCACAACACAAGCACGTCTGGAAATTTGTGAAAGGCGAAGCCATGGGGAAATGCGTCTCCGGTCGCGCCCATTGGCACAAGCGCTCCTCGTGGAGACAAGTCTGGCCCGTTGCAGAGCGCGAAGCAGAGCTAAACTGGCGGCTAAACCGTGAGACCTCTTTAGGATTAGTCGGCGAGGTAGGAATTCACTCCTTCGACATCGCCTCCTGGTATCTCAAGGCACTCCCCCAAAGCGTGGTCGGTTGGGGCAGTATTCAAGAATACAAGGATGGGCGCAATGTTGCAGACACAGTCCAATGTGTCTTGCAGTTCCCCGGAAACGTACTCTTCAACTACGATGCCAATCTATCTAGCTCCTTTGAAAACACTTATGAGCTATTTGCGGGCACAAATCGTAGCATTCTGCTTCGAGACCAGAGAGCATGGATGTTCACCGAGACCGATGCCCCCCTGCTTGGCTGGGAGGTCTTTGCACGCAAAGATGAATACTCTATTGGTAGCACGATGAACGGATCGGGAGAACACATTGGAACCGGCATCGCGCTCGTCGCCGACGCCACCAAACAGCTTGCCCTCGGAAAAGACCCCGGCAAACTCGGAACCGATGTCTCAAAAACCGCACTCTACCAATCTATAGAGTCGTTTCTAAACTCCATCCGCAAGAAAATCAAGCCCGAAGTTACTCCCTTAGATGGATTCCGCGCCACCGTAATCGCCGCAAAGGCAAACGAAGCTATTCTCACAGGAACTCGAATCGATTTCCAAAAAGAGTGGTTTGAACTCTAAGACTTTTATCAACACATACAGGGCGTACCCAATCAAACGGATACGCCTGCACTCTTCGCAAAGGAGCCATGTTTTCATGAGCGATCAGAATACCAATAATGGTAATTCCCGACGTGACTTCATTAAAGTAGCCGCGACAGGAGCTGCCGCCATTACCGCCTCGTATATGCCTTCAACAGCCGAAGGAATGCGTCGCGTATTAGGTGCAAACGAGCGGATTCAAACCGCACACGTTGGGCTAGGCGCACAAGGAAGCACCCATGTACGCCTTCTCGCCGAACGCAAGCAAGAGACTAATACCGAGGTCGTTGCACTCTGTGACCTCTACGGGCGCAACCGCAACGAAAACCGCACACGTGCTGGAGTAAAAGAAGCCTCCGTCTACGTCGATTACCGCAAACTTCTCGAAAAAGAGAAAGATGTCGATGCCGTTTGGGTTGCCACCTCAGATAACTGGCATGCAGACGTTGCATTGGCTGCACTCGCCGCTGGCAAGCATGTCTACTGCGAAAAGCCCATGTGTAAGACCGTAGAAGAGGCATTCGCAATCTACGATGCAGTCAAGAAATCCGGCAAGAAATTCCAAGTCGGCTCTCAGGGTTGTTCCGATACCAAATGGCACGTAGCCAAAAAGGTTGTCGAGAGCGGACGCATTGGTCATGTCGTCGTCGCACAAGGCTCTTATATGCGTAATGGACGCGTTGGAGAGTGGAACAACTACGGACGATTCGATAAAGATGCTGGTCCCAACGCCTCCGGTGAAGCAAATATCGACTGGGAGACTTTCCGCAAAGGTAAAGGTCCCAAAGAGTTCGATCCAGACCGCTTCTTCCGCTGGCGCAAATACTGGGCATACGGCTCAGGGCTTGTTGGCGATCTCCTTCCCCACCGCCTTCATCCACTCTTTATCGCCATGAACCTCCCCACAGACGGTCTCAAGGGCTTCCCGCGTCGTGTATCGAGCATGGGTGGTCTCTACGTCCAAAAGGTGAACGCCGAAACAGGCAAAATGGACCGCGAGGTTCCCGACTTCATCAATATGTCCATCGATTATGATGACATGTCGATGATGGCAATGTCCTCCTGTATCAATGAGCAGGGTTGGCCCGACATGATTCGGGGCAACAAAGCCTCCCTCTACTTTGGTGGAAACGGTGTTGAGATTCGACCAGAGCGTGCTTGGGCAGACGAGGTTGAGGGTGGAATTGAACCGGTAACAGGTCCCGGCGAGAGCATTGAAAGCCACCACGACAACCTTCTCATGTGCATCCGTGAGAACAAAGTCCCGAACGCAAATATCGATCTTGCGCTCCGCGTCATGGTCGGTATTGCACTGGGTGAAATGGCGTATCGCCAAAACAAAACCTTTACCTTCGATCCCGCCACCCGCAAATACTCCTCCTAATTCGCGGAGTATCCAAAACTAACGCACGAGGCACTGGAGTCATTTTCCAGTGCCTCGTTTTTCAATTTACATGCTAACGATAGGGAACCCACGACAAGAAAATGACTTGAGTCACCTGCGCCTTGTAGCTGTTTGTAACTGGTTGCGAATATCCTCGTGACGGGCGACGGCGAGTACCGTGTTCCCCTGCTTGTCTTGCGACAAAGGGTCTGCACCGCGTGCTAGAAGGAGAAGTACCACCCCTTTCTGCCCGCAGTTTACTGCGCGTCGCAGTGGTGTCTCTCCCTTCGAGTCTCGCATTTCAATCTCCGCTTCCGCATCCAACAGAACCTCAGCCATCGCCACATGACCTCGCCTCGCAGCCATGTGCAACGGCGTAGATTGACCGGGTCCGCTCCTTGCATTCACATCAGCACCGTGGCGGATAAGCAGTTCCACTACAGCACAACTTTCTGTCTCTGCTCCTGCACTCGATCGTGTAGTTTGATAAAGCACACTATGTCCCAACCGATCCTCTGTATTGACATTCGCTCCATATTCCAAAAGCATCTGTACACGCGAAATATCCCAGTGAAAAGCCGCATCACTCAACAACGTGCGCCCCAAATCGGAGGCAGTAGCAAGCGTAGGGTTCTGATCTAAGATCACTCGCAGTTCGTCCAAAGGCAGTTTGTATAGCAGGGCAAAAGGATCAGCGAGAGTACGAGCAGTCTCGGTAAAATAGTCGCGTAGGCGTTGACGCGCAGGCTCCATAATACTACATTCATCAATGGCAGAGAACATATGCCCTAGCCACCTCTCCGCCTCAACAGTTCCAATGGAAAGATGGGCATGTCTGCACCTAAGACTCTGCTTCCCGCGCTTGGCAGTATATTCTGCCGCACCTCCCAGACGTTCCACCAAAAAGAGGGCAAAATGCTCTGTTAGGTTGAGGAGATTCTTTGGAAAAATATCTTTCAACACAGCATCCTGTTCAATTCGAGAATGGAACAATTCTGAGAGCCTCTGGCACTGTCCTCTGCCTCCAATAAAGTCGTAGAGAGTGCCCCCAGCGGTGTCTAGGCGAGTGTTCAACTTCGATTCATGTGCCATGGCTTCCCCATTGTTACTCGAAAATTAGCCGTGATAGACACCCATTGCCACGCCAGCACGGAGAGGAACAATTGTTCCCGTAAAGCGTGGGTGTTCCGCTAACATCGCGTTAAACTTTCGAATTGCCAGAATACGGGGATCATCAGAAGCGGGATCAAGTAGAGTCTGCCCTTGCCACGAATCTGCCCGCAAAACATTATCGGCAAACAAAACACCCCCAGGGCGCAATACCCGTTCTGACCAGACCAAAAACTCAGGATAGTGAGCCTTCGCGGCGTCAAGGAAAATGGCGTCATACTTCAGCCCAGTGCGCTCAACCTCCTCCGCAAGAGCCTCCGTCATCTCCTGTGCTTTTCCCAAACGTATCTCAACCTTGTGCCCCACCCCAGCACGTTCAAGGTTCGCTTGAGCCACTTTTGCCCATTCAGGGTTTAGCTCAATAGAGATTACCTTCCCCCCTTCAGGCAGGCTCTTCGCCAGCCAATACGCGCTATGCCCTGCCAAGGTGCCAAACTCCACAACCCGCTTTGCCCCAATCAAGCGACACACCAATAGGAAAAATTGCCCAACATCCCGCGAAATCTCCCAACCTTCCGGCATACTATTCTGCCGAAGCGATTCCGTCATCGCCTTGAGGGGTTCATCCTCTGGCGCAAAGAGATCACGCACGTAATCCAATAGTTCCAAGGGGATAGGTCCCGTAAGCATTGTCTATTTTATCTCCTCTGCACGCATCCTCTGACGAATATACTCTATTTGGGATGCATGCTGAATATCGTGTTCTATTAACTCCGTCACAAATTCCCAAACCGGAATCTCATGCTTTCCCCACGGGCGAAGTGCCTCAAGTTCTGCCTCTGACAACTGAGATAGAGCCTCATTCCACTGTGCCCCTACCTCAGCCAGCCATACCTGAATACCTGCCCAATCGTGCTTATCGGGAGCCTCCTCCGCATGGAAATCATCGACGGTTCTGAGTTGCCCCTCCGAACCAAACAGAGGCAACGATAGCATCTTCCATGCCACAACGTGGTATACAATTCCCGCGATAGAGCCATCCTGACCAATACCATATTTATGGGCTTGCCAGTTGATATCGGAGTACCGGAATGCCTCCACATCAGTTACCGATTCCACTTCCCTCAAGAGATAGCGGAGTGCGTGATTCGCGCGGTTTTGCAAAAACCCGCCAAGCCTCAACGACATAATAAAATGCTCCTCAAAATAGGCTATAATGTCAACAAGATAGAAATTGTAACCTTCGGGCGCAATCCAACGCCTAACACAAAGATATGACGACTTACAAACTTACGCTCAAGAAGGAGTGACCCATGTTCGATTTCCGTTATGCATTCCACCAAAACCGACGCGCTCTCTTAGGAGCACTCACTCTTGCTTTTCTTGTTGGAGTAGGCGGTGTCCTCATACGCCAAAACCCAAGAGCACACGCCCAAACCGCACCCACAAACCCTATTCCCGCCGACATTCAAGACCTGATAAACTCCTTCGAAGATGTAGGGGAACTCAAGTTTATCACACCGCTAAAATTAACGCCGGATCAACTCGACAAACTGGCACAGGGCATGACCACAGCACAAGCGACCTATAACGCTAAAGTCGCAAAAATCCTCTCCCCCTATCGAAATCTTGCAGACACTATTCGCCAAGCGAAGCGGCAAGCCCTGCTAGGAAAACCCACCACTGGAGAAGATGAAGTCATAAAAACCGTCAACACGGTGCTACCAAAGCGTCAGGCATTGGAGGAAGAGACCCTGAAATCGATTAGTAGCCTCGTGGAAGGGATATTCACCAAGGAGCAATATTCTGCCGCAGTCAAACTGACTCGTGAAGAGCAGAGCAAACTCACAAAACAGAACGCATCCAAAGGCTCCGACGCGCAATGGTTCAACCTCTACGTCCTACGAGTCATCATGAGCTACCCGCGCATTGTGCCTATCCTAAAAGAGATTAAAGCTACCACCGAGCCGGGAAACTAACCACAAAAAGAGAAGCCGAGAGGGATGTTCTCCTCTCGGCTTCAACAGATGCAGACAAACCCAAAACCTAAAGTGCTTTATCTAGTCGTCCGGCGATAACAGGCTTCGGCACTGCCCCCACTACCTGATCCACAACTTTACCGCCTTTGAAAATAAGTAGCGTTGGGATGGACATTACGTTATACTTCTCCGCAATTGCAGGCTCGTCATCAACGTTTAGCTTGAAGACCTTGGCGCGTCCTTCATAATCGCTCGCAATAGCATCGACATGGGGAGCGATCTGGCGGCAAGGTCCGCACCAAACTGCCCAAAAATCGACTAGAACAGGAAGTTCGGAGTTCAAAACTTCACTCTCAAAAGCGTCGGTCGTAACTGCAACAGCGTTGCTCATCGTGTTCATCTCCTCGTGTTATTTATAGAACTGTGGAGCAAACTTCAAAAGAAGCCGCATACATATCTCTCTTACGCAGATAGAATATAGCAGGTTCCCCTCAACGCAAAATTGAGATTCACTCTCTTTGAGCATCGCTTGAATTCACATCCACCCAAACAAGTCCTCTCACATGACACAATGTCTCTACAAAGCATTTGCTAAAGGCATAGCGAGAGGGCAAAATAAGTCAGCCAACATATTCTACCCTGCGTAGCCCTGGAATTACCTTATCCACTTAAAAGGGATTGACGAAGAGGGTTCCGGTTCTCATACGATCATAGATGCGGGTAAGAAGTTGGTTCCCTGCCTGAACCTGTTGGGTCAATCCACTTCGCGCCGAGTAGATCTTCGTAGTCAACCCGCCACTTTCCTGCATCACGTACACACAGTTCATGAGCATAAGTCGTGCTCAAGGTGTAGAACGCGCAATTACTTCTTGCGGTTTAGCGGGTGCCCCACCTTATACAGCTTATCGTGGCTCGCTCTAATAAATGACCTTAGAGGGTGTTCTATTTCTATCTGACAAGTTGACTTCAAAACACCTTTCCAGATTGTTTCAGGAAATATATTGTCTATATTTTCAAACATGATCGTCAATTCAACAGTATATCGTCCTGGCTTAGTGAGGTTAATCCCATAACCTTCTAAACTGACCGTGGAACCCCAAAAATCATCTTGTCCTAACAATGTAGTATGAAAAATCGGCTTACCATTCTTATCCACTTTTGCAACGCTCTCAAATGTCGTTTGAAACATAGGAGTAATCTTGCCTGATACATCCCTAGCAGAAATAAAGAAAGTGCGGTTTGGTTCAATCCAATATGGTAATAAAACGGTATCACTCTCGGTTCGCTCATTTTTCGGGGGAAATCCCGAATTGGGTGGTTAGCCTCACATAGAGACCAGCAGAACATCCCGACAACTCCAGAATCTTCTGCTGTAGCCCAGTTAAGGCGTTCAAATAGCGAATGTAGTGTCCGTTTTGC
>CAMCUQ010000097.1 GCA_945878775.1 Chthonomonas calidirosea | reverse complement strand
AACGAAATCAAGAGCATGGGCAACGTCAGCGACAAACTGCTAAAACTCCGACCCGTGACTTTCCGCTACAAGTCTGCGGACTCGAAGGGTGGTCATCCCCTCCAATATGGACTGATTGCAGAAGAGGTTGCGAAAGTGTTTCCCGACCTTGTTCAGTACGACAAGCAGGGCAAACCCTTCACCATCTACTACCATCTGCTCACTCCCATGATACTCAACGAGCTTCAGAAGGAACACGGTTCCCGTAAGGCAGAAGTCACAGCCTTGAATACGAAGGTCGCAACATTGACGGCAGAACTGGTCTCTTTGAAGCAGGCACAGGTAGAACAGCAGAAGCTCCTCGTCAAGCTCGCCGCCTATGTCCAGAACAGCAAGAACAACGCTCCCATCCAGAAGGTCAGCATCGTTCAACACTAGGGGGAGAGTAGAATTGAATGCAGGAGGGGTAGCGCGTTATCGCGCTACCCCTCTTTAGTGTCATAGAGGCATGGCTTATTGCGCTTGATAAAGAATATCCCCTTCGCAGAGTGTGGCGACAATATCGAGGGGCTTGCCTACCTCTGTGGGCAGGCGGAAGAGAGTTAGATCAGCATCACAACCGACGCGGAGATGTCCTTTGCGGTGCTCTTGCCCTAAAATGCGAGCGGGAACCGCTGTCACACTATTGAGGATAGATGCAAGGGGCATTTCCGTCATGTGGAGGGCATTGGAGATGCAGGTATCCAGAAGATGCCCCGCGCCCGCCAGATAGGGGGTGTCCGCGAGAACGATCTTGCCCGTGGGAAGCACTTCGTAGCGTCCTTGCATATACTTTCCGGCAGGAAGTCCCGCAAGTGCCACCGCATCGCTCACTAAAGCGACTCGGTCTACCCCTTTGGCACGAACCATACTCTTTACCACAGAAGCGGGGAGATGATGCCCGTCGGTGATGAGGCTAGCGAACAGCGAATCGTGGGCAAGTTGCTCCCAAATATAGTTTGGATGCCGTTTGATCATGCCGTGTGCCGCATTGCCAAGATGGGTGCTGAGAGTGGCTCCCGCCAGCACCGCCTCCCGAATGACCTCCGGTTCTGCCCCAGTGTGACCTAGTGCGACAACGACTCCCGAAGCCACCACCTTTTCAATAAAGGAAATACTGCCCGGTCTCTCTGGCGCAAGAGTCAAGATTTTTATGGCTCCGTCTGCTGCCTCCTGTAACGCACAAAACTCCTCCCAATCGGGATCACGCACGAATTCGAGAGGGTGCGCTCCTCTGGGACCATCTAAATTTGAGATATAGGGACCCTCTACGTGAATCCCCGTTACACATTTTGCATATGGATCGTCACTACCTATATAATGAGTGAGTAGGGAGAGTGCTTCTCTCAAATTATCAAAACTATTTGTGGTAAGAGTAGGGCAGAAAAGTGCAGTTCCCGATGTGGCGATTTTGCGGAGAAGTAGGGGAATATCGTGTGTGATTTCGTGCGAATCTCCCCATGCGCCGAGGTTGAAATCGTAACCACCAAAGCCGTTGAGCTGAATATCACAAAACCCGGCAGAGAGCCAAACGTCCGCCCCACCCAAGGCGTTACTTGTGGCTCCATGCCGTATTCGTGTGATTTTGCTTGACTCTAGGGTGAGCGTGATCACCTCTCCGGTCATACCGTGCTTTCCACAAATCTCCATGACTCTCTCCTTACAATAGCGGCTTGAATTGGGTCTCTTTGACTCTACCTGAAATGGGACAAGAGTATCCACAGAAAGTACCACGAAAATCGAAGTTTCTGCTCCTCCGATAGGAGTAGGCAGACAATTCAAAACCGCCTTGAGAGATCAGAATAGCCTGAATTTATAGAGGCAAAAGAATGAGGAGATATTGAAAATGCGACGTTATATCAAGCTTTTGTGTGCTGGTGCACTGGCTCTACAGCTTGTGGGTTGTGGAAGTAGCTCTGGCAGTAGTGGAGGCGCGGTCGGAGGCAGTAGCCGTATGGCTACTTTCCTTACGGATAGCTTTCGGGAGGATTTCTCCAATGTGTGGGGAGTTTTGTTCAAAGTGGAGTTGGTAAACTCTGTGGGAGTGGCAACCACTCTGTTCACCGATGCAACAGGGAAAACGGTTGACTTCAAAACGCTGAGGGACGGAAGCGGAGCGAGGTTTCTCTTTTTGGGAAACAACACGATACCCGCTGGAACCTACTCCAAAATGAGAGTAACGGTAGCTCCGAATATGTCGATCTTTCGACCCGGGGCGGCTGGAGGCACTGCGGTAACTCTCACGCCGAGCCTTCCAAGAGATGGGCAGGGGAATGTGATGCTAGAAACCAATTTCGCGCCACCCCGTTTCATTGGAAACGGTACTGCTAACCTCGTAGTCGATTTTGATCTCGCAAACTTTGTTTTGAATGGAACACAACTGACGCCTGCTATTCGTGAAGGGGAACAGACAGGGCTACAAGAGACCGCTCGACACGAGCATGAGGACTATAAGGGAGTTGTGGGCAACCTTGGTGGCACAGCCCCAAATCTTCAGTTCGTGATGACACCCTTCCAGGGGAATCCGGTCACCGTTGTTATGGACAGTTCCACGAATCTTTATAACGAGAATGGTGCCTCTAGTCCCACTCTTACGAATGGGAAGCGCGTGGAGGTGCGTGGTGTCTTTGAGACCACAACGGGGAATCTCATTGCATCAGACGTTATGATCAAAACTGGAGAAAGCGAAAATCACCGTAGTAGGCTCCTCGGTGCGCCTTCCGAGATTAACGCAGTGGCAGGAACCTTCAGTGTTCAAGCCCGTGAAGTCGAAGAGTTTGTTCCTGCTCAGAGTAAGGTGAGCGTAACCACAAGTACCAATACGGTCTTCCGGGGGGATAGCGGTGTGAAGATGACTGCCGCAACGTTCTTTGTCGCTCTTGCCACCACTGCACAAGTGAAGGTGGAGGGAACCTATAACAAGGAGACCAATACTTTGGTTGCTACCTCTGCCAAAATCCGATTGAAAGGTGACGATGGGCATCATGGAGGACATGGCGGGGGAGACAATGGAGGAGGGCGTGATGGTGAGGCAAAAGGCACGCCTGTGAGTATAGACGCTAGCGCCAAGACTTTCGCGCTCAATCCTGTGAGCGACTTTGAGGGCTTTGTCTTTGCGGGCGGTGCACTCACCATTCAGACAAACGCTCAAACGGACTATCGCTTGAAAAATGGGACTGTGGTCGGAGCGGGCGACTTTTTTGTGGCTCTCACAGGTAATGTGAAAGTTGAGGTGAAAGGAAGCTTCAGCGCGGGTGTCCTTACGGCTTCCCGCCTCAAGATTGACGACTAGTGAAGGATTAGGTCTCTCTACGCAGGGGTGCTTTGCACCCCTGCGCTTTTTGTGTTTTTGTGTCTTGCGAGGCGAAATTTGAACCCCAATCCAATAGTTCAATTCCGAAGAACGCATCCACTCTTGACACTAGGCACGGGGTGTCGGTATAATCTTAACTAAGTTGATAGATTTGGTAGGATTTAATTTTCCATTCCACCCTCGCCCTCATCTGCGAACCCCTTTCCTCTTGTTTTGAGGCAGGGCTAGCCTCAAAGGTGACTCGGTCGTACTCTATCACAATGAGGGTGAATCTCTTTAAGGGGAAAGATTATGGCGAAAGCCACTATAAATGTAGAGGCGATGAAGAAGGCAAAAGACGGGCTAGATGTGTGGGATGACCTCCTGCGCTACGCGCAAACAGGTTTTGATACCATCACACCCGAAGATATGCTCCGACTAAGATGGTACGGTATCTATCAGCAACAGCCGAACGAGGGACACTTTATGTTGCGGGTCAAGATACCTAGTGGCAACATGAGTGCTCAACAACTGCGCGCCGTTGCTACCGTCACACGGGACTATGGGAGGGATATTGCGGATGTTACCACTCGCCAAAACTTCCAGTTCCACTGGCTCACCGTTCAAGACCTGCCTGCGGTTATTGGTATTCTGAATGAGGCAGGACTGACCACGATAGGAGCCTGTGGCGATATTCTTCGTAATGTCTGTGGGTGTCCTGTTGCGGGGGTTGATCCCGATGAACTCTACGACTGCCGGGGCATCATCGACGAGGTAACGGAATACTTTTTGGGCAATAAAGAGTACTCTGACCTTCCCCGTAAGTACAAAGTCTCCATCTCTGGCTGTCCCATTCATTGCAATCAGCCGGAGATCAACGACGTTGGCATTCAAGCCGTGCGTCGGCGTGTGAATGGAGAGTGGGAGGTCGGTTTCCATGTGCGTGTGGGTGGAGGGCTTAGCACGCAACCCTACTTCGCTCAAAAACTCGATATTTTTGTGAAGCCAGAGCAGGTGCTAGAGGTGATGATAGCCATCACTAAGATTTACCGTGATCTTGGCTACCGACAAAATAGAAATCACACGCGCCTCAAGTTCCTCGTCGCCGATTGGGGAGCCGAAAAGTTCCGCCAAGTCTTGATCGAGCATCTGGGCTGGACGCCGGAGCCTGCTCTTGTTTGGGCAGAGCCTTCTGGAACCGTTCAGCAGGATCACCTTGGCGTATTTCCTCAAAAACAGGCAGGTAAGTTTTGGATTGGAACCTCCATTATTACGGGGCGGGTGAACGCATCGCAACTTTTCGCCTCTGCCGACATTGCCGACAAGTACTGTGAAGGCAATATCCGCACCACCAACCAACAGAATATCCTCTTCCCCAATATCTCGGAAGACAAGCTGGAAGAGGCGAAGGCCGCCATTCTAGCAACGGGATTCCAGTGGGATGTCTCTCAATTCCATAAGGGAGCCGTCTCCTGTACGGGCAATGAGTTCTGCAATCTGGCAATAACCGAGACAAAGGGGCGTCTCCGCGAGATAATCGCCTATCTGGAGAGCCAACTGCTTTGGGAGGAGTCGATCCGCATTCATCTGACTGGTTGCCCCAACTCCTGCGGTCAGCATCACATCGGCGACATTGGTTTGCAGGGCTGTCTGGCGCGACTGAATGATGGCACGCAGGTCGAGGCGTTTGATGTCTGTTTGGGAGGGCGTTTGGGTGCCGACGCGAAGTTTGTACACGCTGTGAACCGCAAAGTTCCTGCGGACAAGGTGAAATATGCCCTTGCGAATCTTCTGACAGTCTACAAAACAAATCGGCGTGAGGGAGAGACCTTTGGACTGTTTGTGGATCGCCATGAGGACGCAGACTTGGGAGAGTTTATGGGCTTGCATCTATTAGCAAAGGACGATCCCACATGGACACCTCCGCCCATTCGGGCGCATGCTCCTGCGGGGGGCGAGTAGTTTCGAGCAACGCAATAGCAGGCTGAAAGTCAGACACCTCCCCATTTCTGAGGAGGTGTCTGACTGCGTTTTAGGAGACCGATGCAACGCACATTAAAAAGCGGAGATATTTTTGGTAGTGAGCGACTCCATCCCGCGCAAGGCTACACAAGTAGCGGAAGCTGGAGACACCATCTTTGTTGTTTGGGAGAGGAGATTTTCGCTTGCTTGGGGCTGGTCATCGCTACTAGACGACACGACCGTTGCCCTACTCTCTGGAGAGAAGTTTTGCCACACGGGAAGGCGGCGTCTTCCATCGGCAGATAGATTAGCGTTAGTGGCATGATCTAAAGAATGTGTAAAGGTCATGCTCGCAGGTTTATCCGCGTTTGCTTTTTGCTGCTCTGCGCCTAGCATGGGCAGAACACAAATGAGTAGCAGAACAATGCTTTTTATCCAATTTACTTTTACTGTTATGGCGTTCATTTTGCGTGATACTTCCTTTCATTACTTACCGATATTTTTTCTAGAGGCAAGCAGGTTTCGCTCCTAGTAACTATTTTTTTGTGGATGCGATCTGCCTTAGCAGTGCCTGTTTCTGGAAAAAAGGGGCTGTTCTCTCTATCGGAGAACTAGGGTGTTTGTAAGCCAATGTAAACTTACATACTCATTATAGGGTCTTTTAGTCTATAAATCTGTGACGCAGGCATCCTATATAGTGTGAGATATTTCACAACTTTTGTTGACAGTAACGCCTGAATTTGGGGTATACTGTGCGGGCGAAACAGAGGACTATTCCGAGGATATTGCTCCTCCGATACCGATAATCCGAATGTGAAACGATTTTTGAGAAAGGAGATGGCTCAATGTCTCGTGTCTGCCAAATATCAGGTGCAGGTCCCATGAAGGGGCATCGTCGTCGCCACCCACATAGTGGCGCTTGGAAACTGCGCGCTCCCAAAAAGAAGCATACCTTTTTGCCGAACCTGCAAACGGTCTCCATCAATACGCCCGAAGGCAAAGTCCGCTTGAAGGTCACCACTAGCGTGATGAGCAGTGCTGCATTTCAAGACTATGTCTCGGGTGTCAAGCCCTTACCCAAGGAACTCACCAAGAAGTCAAGACAGCACATCAAGAAGTAGTTCCTGCAATACAAGCATTCTATAGATTAAGCCCCGCACATTATTATTGTGTGGGGTTCATTTTTTGTGAAGCCATTTGAAGGCAGAAATAGCTTCTGCTTGGTCGGACATACGAAGCCTCTTTTTCCAGAACTCTGCGGAATGACGATAGCCCTCTTTTCATCGGTATATAAGAAAAGAGGGCTATCGTTTGTCAGAGGCGTTAGGGTGTGGGCAATTTTCAGGAAGTTTGAGCGGCAGATGCATCTGGTTCCGCTACAGCTGTGTACACCACTCCGGCAATCGCTGCCCCCACGATGGGGGCTAGCCAGAAGAGCCATAGTTGTGTTAATGCCCAACCTCCGACAAAGATCGCGGGTCCTGTGCTTCGCGCCGGATTGACGGAGAGATTGGTCACAGGGATGCCTATGAGGTGAATGAGGGTGAGACCTAAGCCGATGGGAATGGGTGCGAAACCCTTTGGGGCGCGTTTATCGGTAGCACCAAGGATAATCATCAGAAATACGAAGGTGAGTACGACTTCGAGAACCAAGCAGGAGACCATGGAGTATCCGCCCGGTGAGTGTTCGGCATAACCGTTAGAAGCGAAGCCGCCACTTAAAGAAAAATCCTTGCCCCCAGAGGCGATGATATACAGAACCCCTGCGCCTGCAATGCCACCAAGCACTTGTGCAAGAATGTAGGGGAGCAGCTCTTTTGCGGGAAAGCGTTTTGCAACGCATAAGCCTACAGATACTGCGGGGTTGAGGTGGCAACCGGAGATATGCCCGATAGCATACGCCATGGTGAGCACCGTGAGACCAAATGCCAAAGAGACACCTACGAACCCAATACCCAAGTTGACATTGGGATTACCAGAGTCGAGGAATTTGGCGGCGAGAACAGCACTGCCACATCCGCCAAAGACAAGCCAGAATGTGCCGATAAACTCGGCGATTGAACGTTTTCCTAATGACATGAAGGTTTCCTTTCCTTTGCGAGGCTATGCAGTTTGACAATGTAGGTTCTTGGACGCTCCTTTCTTTGCAGGCGCGATCTGCGTTCACGCACAAAGCCCATAATCTCTATCTTGAGAGAGCAGAGGTGCGTTTGCGGTGAATGAAGTCGGCGAGGGAAGGGGTTTCTGGTAAGAAACTGAGAATAGTGACCCCATTCTCTTCAAGACTAGCGCGAATGCGCCCGAAGTCGTCGGAGTGTGGAACATACGCTGTGAATTGAGTGATGGGAACTTTCTCAAAGCGCAATTTAGTGGCGATATTACGGACGCTTCTCAAGGCATCGTCATTGAGATTCTTCAGATGCACCTGCACTCTATAGGAGGAAGGTACAAGCTCCGAAATCTTGCCCTGTACGAGGATTTCTGTGCCCTGCATCAGCACCAGATGATCACAAACCTGTTCAATGAAGGAGACATCTTCCGTCATAAAGAGCAAAAGCCCTTTTGCGGGGTTCCACCCTTCTGCAATCCGCTGTTGTGCCGCTTGGAAGCGAGAGGGATCAGTCATCGCATGGTATAAGACAAGATGTTTTGGTGAGGGCAATGTCGCCTTTGCAAGCTCGAGGAGCCACCGCTCTTCCTCAGTGAGGTTACGCAGGCGTTTGCGCTCAGAAATCCCTAAGCCTACCTCCTCTAGTGAATTGTGTATCCTTGCACCCGCCTCTTGGCTCGGTATTCCGTTCTGAAGAGCAAGCCGCTGTAGCATACTCTCCAGAGTGCGAAATCCCATAAAAAACCCCTCCCGAGAGGGTGTTGTGGGGTCCTGTGGAAATCCCACAACACCAACCACCGATCCGGGAGGAGCCTGAATACGAGGAAGCTCAGCCAACTAATTACTAGATGGTGGAGTCGTGCTAGGGGGAGGCGTAGGAGTATCTGCACGCAACACGCGAACGGTGTGGTTCACAGTCCAAGTCCTCTCCCCATAGGTTAATTTGATCTCTATTGGATATGCCCCACCTGCTGTGGTAGAGGGGATACGAACGCGGAACTTCGCGATCTTATGTTTGTCCTCTCCATCGATTTCCACTCCGCGCTGACGCTTATCATCCAATATCCAACCCGAAGGAAATTTGGTGATCTCTACTTGGGTTTTAGTGTGAAAAGGAATCGCGGTGTAGACATCTAGTAGCAGATTGTACTTTGTGTTTCCCACTATCGCGACAGGCTCTGGCTCACCCGTTAAACGTACCTGCAATGGCTCCACGACGGTGAAGGTGCGTGTTGCAAAAACCTGTTTCCCGTTTTCCAACTCCGCACGAACCTGAACTGTGTAGGTTCCGGGGGAGATGTTTTTGGGAAGCACCGTCCTATATTTGAGATCACGGGTCTTCATGGGAGGAACTGAAGGAACCGCCACCTCGCGCAGGCTATTCAGTACATTGACCGAGTTGCCCACCCCTTCCCATTGAACGCTCTTCACATTTACGGGCTGATCCGTCTGGTTCAGAAGGCGCAACGTTCCCACGAGGTCTTGACCTGCTACGCACTTATCATCCGAGAGAGTGAGCATGGGGTTAATGCCCCCTGCTGCCTGATTTCGGGTAGCAACCAAGTTTGCATCTAAGAGCAGGTGTGGTTCAAAGGACTGTGTGGGTGCAAAGAGAGTTCCAGAGGGGGGAAGTAGATCGGCGCGAAGTCCAATTGCCACTCCATCGCGAAGCACAAGACTGCCCATATCTTTTGGAATGGCGAGTTCAATGACTTGTGTTCCGTTGGTGATCTTGCTTCCTATCAGAATCTTCTTTGGGTCATACGCCTTCTCGTTCCAGACAGGGGTATCTTTGCTGTTGGCAGCATCCAGTAGGCGCACCGTTACGAGAGGCGCAGTGGAGCTGACGGTGTTTTCGACGACGATCTCAAGATTATCGGCTCCTCGTAGCCAGCCATCTCCAGCAGCATCTACATTGAAGACCATGCTACACGGCGATTCGCTACGTACTGCCAAATAGAGATAGTCATCATCCCAGTTGCAGTAGACGGTTCCACGAATGAGTCCATCGGTGATCGTATAGAAGGGGTCCCATTCGTTATCTGCGAACGTTCCATCTATCTGAACGGTTTTTCGAAGTCGTTGGGAATCTGCGGGATACTTAGGACGTTCCCGAAAGTTCACACGTGGTGCGACTAAAGGAGGTTGGACGGGAGCCGGCTTTAAGCCTTGTTCCTTCTCATCTTGGGCGTAGGAAGCCGTCCCAAGGAGCATCGTTCCGAGAGCCAAAAAGAGAGTGGCGCATGAAACGGTGTGACGGGAGAGAGGGTTCCCGATAGAGAGGATTTTACTGGTACGCGAGAACACGGTCGCATCTCCTTCAAATGGTGGTTAAGACAGAGTCTTACACAAATAGGCGGGTGATGTCAATATACGCAGTGCAGGATTCACTGTGACTCTTGCTTGGAAGCAAGAGTCGTGCCCTTTGAAGCCCCGAAGGCGTCTGTGAGCGTTGTCGAAATCAGGAGAAGTTAAAGAGAACACCTGCCAGAGTTAGTCGAGCAGCGTTTTTTGTGCGGATACCTTTTGCTTAGGCAAGTCTCGTGGAACACGATCAAGGCGCGGATCGATAGAATCGAGCTGTATCTCTGTAGACTGTAAGCGCCTCTCACCCATTTGAATGTATTCGGGGTTAATATCGATGCCAATCCATCTGCGCTGGAGCAATTTGGCGACCCTGCATGTCGTGCCACTGCCTACAAAGGGATCCAAAACTAAGTCCTCTGGATTTGAACTAGCACATATCATTCTCTCTATCAAGGCTTCTGGCTTTTGAGTGGGGTGCTGTTCTCGTTCTGCACTACAATAATGCACATGAGAAAATTGCCATACATCTCCTGGGTTTGCACCTGCCATATTATTTCGTTCACGGTAGTATTTTTGAGGTACCCGGATAGCGTCTAAATTAAATGTGAAAGTAGACGACTTCGTGAAAAAGAGAATATCTTCATGGCGAGGCGAGAACCCGTTCTTTTTCCCCATTCCTTGAGTACTTTAGTTTCCGGTAAAAGTATGTAGACAAAAAGTGTGTTACGACATCAGGCAACTTCTGAGGTAGAGTTAAGTCGCCAAACAAATCCTCTTCCCGGAGTACCTGATGTCCTCTCTAGTCTACCGTATAATCCCGCTGTTCACACA